>CADBMP010000342.1 GCA_902795775.1 uncultured Lachnospiraceae bacterium
ATCGAGCTTGCTTCCAGGCTGCACGATGTGGGGTATCTGGAGGTAGATGATACCATTCAGGTGAAGACCGGCTCATTGAGCGATGAAGAATGGAGCGAAATTCGCAGGCATCCGAGGCGTGGGGCAGAAATTTTAGAGCAGATTTATGAACAGTGCGCACATAATGATTTTATGAAGATGGCAGTGGAAATTGCAAAGTATCATCATGAAAACTGGGACGGAAGCGGTTATCCGTATGGGCTCAAGGGAGAGGAAATTCCGCTTTCAGCCAGGATTGTGAAAATCATAGACTGCTTTGATGTTCTGAACCGGAAACGGAGCTACAGGGAAGCGTATTCCTTTGATAAAAGTCTTGAAATCATGAAAAAGGATACCGGGGTGCAGTTTGATCCTTCCATTATGGAAATTTTCAACAAGGTACAGAAACAGTTAAAATGTGACAACAGATAACAATAGCTTGAAAGTGGCAGGGGGGCGATAAATTGGATCCAATGACAGAGCTCTTTTTTGATGAGTGTAATGATATTTTACAGGATATGCGGAAGTGCATGGTTTCTGCGAGAAAGGAAAAGACATATGATGAAGATGTGGTTCAGCGTCTGTTTCGCGGAGTCCACACATTGAAAGCAGATTCTACGATGATGCTTTATGATCCAATGGCAGAGATTAGCAGAAATTTAGAAGGACTGTTATTTTGTTTTAAGGGTGAACGGAAAGAAATTGAGGATTCAGAACGGTTTACGTCCATAATAAACGGATATCTGGATTATTTTGAAGAGCAGACCGATGTTCTGGCAGACGGGGGTTCACCTGAGTCATACAAAGTGGAGCTGAGGCATCAGATTGAGGAGTATACAGAGGAATTAAAAGCGGAGATGAATGATGAGGACAGAGAATCTTATCAGAAAAAAATCTCCAAAAAGAAACGTCAGCTATTTTATATTCCCGGTATGGCTGCTTCCTCCACAAGCAATGAGACGGAAAAACAGGAGGAGAAAAAAGAATCTGCTGCAAAAGAAAATGAAGCATCAGAAACGGAGGAGCAGGCGTCAAAAAAATACATTGTTACCGAGGAAGAAAAGAATAAGATTTTTAATGGCGTCAGACATTTACAGAGGCTTTTGAGCAATATTGAATATACGCAGGATGATGACGGAAATTGTAAAGTGACAGGAAAGATGTTAGAAAAGATGAAAGAGGTCTGTGCAGAGCTTGAAAAAGTCAAGCAGCATCTGGATAAAACAGATTTTGTTCCGGTTGCGAAAAAGTTAGAGATCGTGGTAAATGAGATTGCGGAAAAGCTGCATAAAAATGTGAAGCTTACCATTCATGGAGAGGAGACTCCTGTGGATTATGAGGTGCGGGAAAAATTGTCTTCTGCGTTGATTCATGTGGTTCGCAATGCCGTTGATCATGGAATTGAGGATATGGATGGAAGGGAGTGGGCAGGAAAACCTCCAATGGGTCTTATTGTGCTGAATTTTCATACCATGGATGGTTATCTGGAGATTAGCGTGAAGGATGACGGACGTGGAATGAACCAGAAAGCGATTCTAGAAAAGGCAGAGAGGGAAGGGATTTTGCGTAAACCAGCGGAGGAATATACAAAGAGTGAAATCATTGATCTGGTTTTAAAAAGTGGATTTACAACGAAAGAAATTCCGGAGGAATATTCCGGACGTGGTGTAGGCATGGATGTCATTGCACATAATGTTGAGGAGCTTGGCGGAAGCCTGATGATTGATACTGAGGAAGGAATTGGAACAACGATTACAATCCGGATTTAAAAATCCCCCTGCAGAAATATGAGAAAATAGTTCTGCGGGGGGATTTCTTTGCATATATATAAACTGGTAATCAGAAGATAGCATATTAAATTAACTGCATCCGTACATCTTTTGTTAATACATCTGTGTAAGTGAAAGAAATCTTCTGCGTGCCTTCGTCCAATTCATTGTTTACTTCGACTAAAAAAATGCTTGGATAAGTTTCGCAGATTACTCCTTCCGTAATATCAATTTTGTGCCTGCCGCGATTTGCGCGTATCTTTACGCGGTTTCCAATGTTTTTATCTACAGAAAGCTTTACTTTTCTAATATCCGTCTGACTCATATGACACCTATTACCTTTCTATTTAAATGATAAAATTGCAATTTTGTATAGTAACATAATAACTTTGATGTGTTATTGAACACTACATGTACATTTTACCATTTTCTTGTGGATTCGTCAATTTTTTAACGGATTCTTCTTGAAAAAAGAGGGAAAATATGATGAAAATATGCCGAAAATAAATAGATAAAATGTGCAAAATGACGGTTTTTTCTACGGAATGAAAAAGTGAAATGGAAGATAATTGTGCAAAATCACTAAAAACGTTGATGAAATATGTATAAAATAAATAAAAAAGTGAAGAAATACAATATATGGTATCTGCATTGTAAAGGAATGACGATATATAGTTGTTATAAAGATTTACAATATGGGAAAAATAAGGAAAAACGCAAAATATTTCCGGATACCAGAAACTGTCATTCGGGTTTGGACTTGACAAATCCGGCTGCTATGTATAATATGATTATAAAATCTCTTGATTTTATAGTTACTGCATAAGGTGTTGATTTTGCATCGGCTGACGCTGGTTTTTTGGTATACAGAAGGAAGATGTGATGTGACAGCTGTGAATGGTAACATTTTATAAGTGAATGGAAGAAAAAGACATTGACGAAGACAGTAGCTTTTTTGAAAAGTTATAGGGAGTCCGGGAGAGTGGAAACCGGATACGGAGTAAAAAAATGTGAAAATCACTTCTGAGTTGCGGATGGAACGAAGAATTCCGGGTTACAGTTCATATAGTGTGTGAAGTGTAGCGTTTTTAGTACATCTTGCCGGTACTCACCGTTACGAGAGTCATGCATAGCTAATATAGTGTGCATCAGAATAGGTGGTTATGATAGTAAAACGCGTTCATCCTGTTTGGGGTGGGCGTTTTTCTTTTATGTACACGCCCGCATAGAAAAATCCGCTGCCTTCGGCAGCATGTAGGCGGTGCAGTGGCAGGAGGTAAAAAACTGCCTCCTCGCAGATGATTTGGTCATTAAAAAAATAGAAAAGGAGAAAACTATGTACGAAAAAGTATCTACGAATATGAATTTTGTCGAGCGGGAAAGAAACGTCGGAAAATTCTGGAGAAATCAGCAGATTTTTGAAAAATCCATGAAAATCAGGGAGGGCTGTCCGACCTATACGTTTTATGACGGACCTCCTACGGCAAATGGAAAGCCGCATATTGGTCATGTCCTGACGCGTGTAATTAAAGATATGATTCCGAGATATAAGACAATGAAGGGATATATGGTTCCACGTAAGGCTGGCTGGGATACGCATGGTCTTCCGGTAGAGCTGGAAGTGGAAAAGCTGTTAGGACTGGATGGCAAGGACCAGATTGAAGAATACGGCATGGAACCGTTCATCAAAAAGTGCAAAGAATCTGTCTGGAAATACAAAGGCATGTGGGAGGATTTTTCTGGTACTGTAGGTTTTTGGGCAGATATGGAAAATCCGTATGTCACATATGATGATAATTTTATTGAATCTGAGTGGTGGGCGTTGAAGGAAATCTGGAATAAAAAGCTTTTGTATAAGGGATTTAAGATTGTTCCTTACTGTCCGCGCTGTGGGACTCCGCTCTCTTCCCAGGAGGTTGCCCAGGGATACAAGCTGGTAAAGGAGCGTTCTGCCATTGTGCGTTTTAAAGTGGCAGAAGAAGATGCATATTTTCTGGCATGGACCACAACGCCATGGACCCTTCCGTCCAATGTGGCACTTTGTGTGAATCCTTCCGACACGTACTTAAAGGTGAAGGCTGCTGACGGTTATGTATATTATCTGGCAGAAGCCCTTGCGGATACGGTGCTTGGAAAGCTTGCCGGTGAGGGAGAACAGGCGTATGAGGTGTTAGCAAAATTCACAGGAAAGGAGCTGGAGCATAAGGAGTATGAGCCGCTTTTTGCCTGTGCAAAAGAGTGCGCAGATAAGCAGCATAAAAAAGGATTTTTTGTGACCTGCGATGATTATGTTACCATGTCAGATGGTACCGGTATCGTGCATATTGCCCCGGCATTTGGTGAGGATGATGCAAATGTGGGCCGTCAGTATGACCTGCCGTTTGTACAGTTTGTGGATGAAAAGGGCAATATGACGGAGGAGACACCGTTTGCCGGTCTTTTTGTGAAGAAGGCAGACCCGGAGGTGTTAAAACATCTGGATGTGGAGAAAAAGCTGTTTGCTGCACCCAAATTTGAGCATGATTATCCGCATTGCTGGAGATGTGATACGCCGCTCATTTATTATGCAAGGGAATCCTGGTTCATTAAAATGACGGCAGTAAGGGATGACCTGGTGAAAAATAATAATACGGTCAACTGGATTCCGGAGTCCATTGGAACCGGGCGCTTTGGAAACTGGCTGGAGAATATCCAGGATTGGGGAATTTCCCGTAACAGGTATTGGGGAACACCGCTTAATGTATGGGAGTGTGAGGGCTGTGGAAGACAGGAGGCCATTGGCAGCAGAAAAGAGCTTGCCGAGCGGAGTGGAAATCCGGAGGCAGAGCATGTGGAGCTGCACCGCCCGTATATTGATGAGGTGACGTTTACCTGTCCGGATTGTGGAAAGGTGATGAAACGTGTGCCGGAGGTGATTGACTGCTGGTTCGATTCCGGTGCCATGCCATTTGCGCAGCATCATTATCCGTTTGAAAATAAGGAGCTTTTTGAAGCACAGTTTCCGGCGCAGTTTATTTCAGAAGCGGTAGACCAGACACGTGGCTGGTTCTATTCCCTGATGGCAGAGTCTACGCTTCTGTTCAATAAGGCTCCATATGAAAATGTAATCGTGCTTGGTCATGTGCAGGATGAGAACGGACAGAAGATGAGCAAGTCAAAGGGAAATGCAGTAGATCCGTTTGAGGCTTTGGAGCAGTACGGCGCAGATGCCATCCGCTGGTATTTTTATGTGAACAGTGCACCATGGCTTCCGAACCGTTTTCATGGAAAGGCGGTACAGGAAGGGCAGAGAAAGTTCATGGGGACGCTATGGAACACATATGCCTTTTTTGTGCTTTATGCGAATATTGACGCATTTGATGCATCAAAATATACGTTGGAATACGATAAACTGGCAGTAATGGACAAATGGATCCTGTCAAGGCTGAACAGCACTGTTAAGGCTGTGGATGAAAATCTGGCAGCGTATAAGATACCGGAAACAGCAAGGGCGCTGCAGGATTTTGTGGACGAGCTGAGTAACTGGTATGTCCGCAGATGCCGGGAGCGTTTCTGGGCAAAGGGAATGGAGCAGGATAAGATCAATGCGTATATGACGCTTTATACGGCACTGGTGACGGTGGCAAAGGCTGCAGCCCCAATGATTCCTTTTATGACAGAGGATATTTACAGAAACCTGGTCTGCTCTACGGATAAAAATGCACCGGAAAGTGTACACTTGTGTGATTTCCCGGAGGTCTGTGAGGAGCATATCGACAAGGAGCTGGAAGCTGATATGGAGGTTGTCTTAGAGGCGGTAGTTCTGGGACGTGCCTGCAGGAATACAGCGAATATCAAGAACCGTCAGCCGATTGGAAAGATGTTTATCCAGTTAGAAAAAGCATTGACGGATTTTTATGTGGATATCATTAAAGAGGAATTAAATGTAAAAGAAGCAGAGCTTACTGAGGATGTCAGTATGCTCACCACATACAGCTTTAAGCCGCAGTTAAAGACTCTGGGACGCAGATTTGGCAAAAACCTCGGCGCGGTGAAAGAAATTTTAGCCGGACTTGATGGACAGAAGGCGATGGCAGAGTTAAAGGAAAAAGGAACGCTGACCATTCAGGTGGCTGGAAATGATGAGGCTTTGGCAGAGGAGGATCTTTTGATTGAAGCTGCCCAGGTGGAAGGCTATGTATCTGACAGTGACCATGGTGTAACGGTGGTGCTTGATACGACCCTGACGGAGGAGCTGATCGAGGAAGGATTTGTGCGCGAAGTCATTAGTAAAATCCAAACCATGCGTAAGGAAGCGGATTTTGAGGTGATGGACCATATCCGTTTCTCCATGCAGGGAAATGATAAACTTGCAAAGATTGTATCCGGGAATGAGGAGATGATAAAGGCCGAAGTTCTGGCAGAGGAAATTTCATATGAAAAAGCTTTGGGCTTTACAAAGGAATGGAACATTAACGGTGAAGATGTAAGTTTTGGAGTGGAGAAACTGTAAGAAATATAAATTATGTATGGAAACAGGCAGGAAAATTTTTCTGCCTGTTCTTTTTTTGGGGAGAAAAACGCTGGCGCGTGATTTGTATGTGTCATAAAAAAGGAACAGCCACTTGTAACGTGAAATACTTTATGGTAATTCTTATGGCTTAAAATAATAGAGAATATAAAAAGGAACAGCCACCTGTAACGTGAAAATGCTTAATGGTAATTCTTATGGCTTAAAATAATAGAGAATATAAAAAGGAGTAGCCTCCGGTAACGGGAAATACCGGAGGCTCAATGAAAAAAATGAAAAAGAATCTATCTCAAACATAAGTCAGTCAGCAAATAAAAGTTGTTTTTAAATAAATCATATGTGAAACATTTACATATAAAAGAATAACATGAAAATGTGAAAAAAGTTTGTCTAAAGTGTGAAATGATAAACTCTATGCAATTTGTCATTTCACAAATGCATGGACAAATTTATGTGAAATAATACACATTTCCCGTTTATTTGCAAACTTTAAAACTCTTGTTCGCAAGTGTAGTGGTCTGGCCTGTCTCATCTTTTGCTTTTACAATAAATGAGTAGGTGCCCACAGATAATTTTCCAAATTTAATTTTTGGTGATAATGCTAATAAATCGTATTCCTGGGCATCCGGAGTACCAGATGCGGATGCTGCTGTTTTTTTGGCATTGTCTTTAATGGTAATCGTTACCGAGGTAAGGTTATAGTTTGAAACAAGATTACCGTAAATGACAAATGGACTTCCTAATGTTATTTTTTCTGGAAACTTTTCTTCAATCAGTTTAATCTGTGATTTTAGGGTAGGTGTAAGGGTAAATTCCTGAACTTGTTTTATGTTCTGCTCTGCCGGATATACTTTTTCACCTGTGGAAAGTGTCTTGTCCAAGGAAAGGAAGTGTGAGGTATCTGCATTCTGCAGGGTAAACCGGTTCTTTCCTGTACATGTAAGTTTCCATTGTTGATTCTTCTTTCCTGTGGCTTTTTTCTGACAGATGGAATAAGTCACCTGCGTTACTTTTGCATTGGAAATCTTTTTGACAGGCACAACTTTTGCATCAGAGGAATCACCATCAGCCGCTTCCTCGTTGTTTTTATCTGTGGTCTGTATATCTTCTGTCAAAACCAGGCCGGAATGAAGAAAAGTAACAGTATATAATCCGTTTTTTATGTACGAAAGTGATATTTTCTGATTATAATGCTCTGTTTTTTTGGCAAGCTTTATTTCGGCATTCTCCTTTTTAGAGGATGCCGAAATTCCAAGAGCCTTTGAATGGTCCGAAGAAGGAAGAATCACATAATCTCCATTAGGAAGAACCTGCTCCGTATTAATATAAGAAGAAGTGATCTTGCTGTTCGACTTTGATTTTGATGATGCGAAAGCACGTACTTCACTGCTTTTCTTCAGGGTAAAAGGTTTTTTATAAACAGTAGATTTTTTTGTAGGATTTTTCCCATTTGTGGTGTAGTATATGGTGGAATCGGAGGTCGCGCAGGAAAGCGTGATCTCTTTTCCGTTTTCCAGTGCACTTTCTTCAATTTCCGGGGACTGTGTCCTGCTTCCCATGGATACCACACAAACTTTATTATAATATAAACGCCAGTTGGAATAATGGCAGTGCGGATTATTATACGCATTGATCAAAGGAGTTCCTTCGCTGTTTTTCCCGACACAGATGGCACAATGCCCCCAGCTGCTTCCGGTATAATAGAAGATGACATCTCCTTCATTGATTTCGGATTCGTTTGGAGAATCAATGATTTCATATCCACAATTCTTCAGATAATTGTAAAGTGTGTTTGAAAGACGCCATGCATCCGGTGTTTTTCCAATGCCCTTCCAATACCATGAAGCATCTTCGCTCATTCCACCTTCTCTCAGACACTGGGACACATATCCTGCACATAATTCCCGTCCGTATTTTTTGCTGGGATTCGGAATGTATTTCCCGTTTTGAAGTGTAAAACAGGAATCCGCATAAGCAATAGCTTTTTCGGCAGAATAGTCATCTCCCGGTTTTGCCTCTGCTGACGCAGAGAAAAAAAGGATACCGGTCATAAGAAAAAGTAATTTGAATAAGTTTCTGTTTATTGAAAAAAGTTTCATGAAAAAGTACCTCACATTTTTAATACAATTTTACCGTTGTCCGTATTTTTTTAATATATTCTGAATACGCTCTGCAGGATTTAGTAATTCACTGATGGACTGGTCATGATTCAGGGTATCAATCAACAGGGCAATGTATTTGCTCATGTCTACATTGATGTAATAATCACGTGAAAGAAGTGATTCCGGCTGATAGACAAGATTTGTCGTGAGCACCCGGTCAATCAGTCCCTTTTCATGTGCAACGTCAAACCGTTCCATGCCGTTTGTGAACAGACCAAAAGTTGCAGCAACAAAAATACGTTTTGCTTTACGGCGTTTCAATTCCGTAGCAACATCAATCATGCTCTCGCCGGAGGAAATCATATCATCTATGATGATGACATCCTTTCCCTCTAAATCAGAACCCAGAAATTCATGGGCAATAATTGGATTCCGCCCGTCAACGATCTTGCTGTAATCACGTCTCTTGTAGAACATGCCCACATCAATGCCTAATACATTGGCATAATATACAGCACGTCCCATTGCGCCTTCATCCGGGCTGATGACCATCAGGTGGTCAGCGTCCACAGTCAGGTCAGGCACCTCCTTTAAGAGAGCCTTAATAAACTGGTATGTCGGCTGTACTGTCTCAAAGCTTTTTAGTGGAATCGCATTTTGTACGCGTGGGTCATGTGCATCAAAGGTGATAATGCTTTCCACGCCCATCTGGGTCAGCTCCTGTAATGCCAGGGCACAGTCAAGGGATTCTCTTGCGCTTCGTCTGTGCTGGCGGCTTTCATAAAGAAATGGCATGATTACGGTAATCCTGCGCGCCTTTCCGCCTACTGCAGCAATAATTCTTTTTAAATCCTGATAATGGTCATCTGGTGACATATGGTTAATCTGACCACATACCTTATAGGTGAGACTGTAATTGCAGACATCCACTAAAAGATAGAGGTCATCTCCCCTGACAGATTCGTGGATGATTCCTTTTGCCTCGCCTGAACCGAAACGTGGGCAGATAGAATCAATCAAGAAAGAATCGCGGTTATAACCGGCAAAGCCGGAGGCGATGGTGTGCTTTTTTGCGCGGTCAGAACGCCAGCCCACAATATAATCATTTACGCGGCTGCCCATTTCCCGGCTGCTTTCCAAAGCTAAGATTCCAAGTGTACCAAATGGGATTGTCTGTGCTAATCCATCGTGACGTTTTGTTTTTAAACTCATAATAGAGCCTCCTTTATTGTAAAAAGTATGTGTGACAGAACTGTGTTACGATTGTGATTGGAACAAGCCGCCGATGACCGGCAGGCAAAGACCGGCCCCCTAACCGGTTTCCAATGCTTTTTGAACCCGGATGTCATTTCCAACAATCTGCTTGAAATCATAATAACCTGTAAATCTGGATAAGATTCGTTCACTGTACCGCGTCTTGATATCCATGAAAGAAAGATTCGTGGATATAATGGTAGAGCGTTTCCTCATGTGTCTTTCCTCAATCAGAAAATACAGCTGTGAAAGAGTGAAAGAATTAACAAGTTCAGTGCCCAGATCATCTATAATCAGCAGGTCGATGTCAAAAATATATTCCAGATGCTCGCTGTATTGTGCTGAAGCATCATAATACCCATTTCCAAACTTATTTTTCTCTAAAATATCAAAAAGCTGCAAAGAAGTCAAGTAGACCACACTGTGTCCGGCGTCTAAAAGTTCCTTTGCGATACAGTGTGTTATAAAGGTTTTTCCTACTCCGGTGGGACCATAAAATAAGAAATTTTTGTATTTTTTGTCAAAATTTTTTATAAAATTCATACAAATTTCTTTGATCCTTATGATGTTTTCTCGTGGAGTAATGGACAGATTGTCGTTAATTGTGTCATCATCATAATATTTTTCGGAAAATGTGCCAAAATTTTCCTCTGCCAGAACCCCGCCCAGACGGGAAAGCTTATATAAAGCCTCTAACTTTGCCCGTTTCAGGCAATGGCAGGGAGAACCGTCTTTATAACCGGTATCCCTGCAGTCAGGACAGGTATAAATTGGTGAAAGGTAGTCCTTATCGTAATTGTGCTGCAAAAGGAGCTCTTCTGTTCTTTTGGAAAGCTCTTTTGCTGTGGACTGGTATCCGGCAAGCTGTTTTTTTGCTTCTTCGGAATCTGTGACTTCTAATTTTGCCTGTGCTAAGGAGATTTCAACAAACCGGTCATGTATGTCTTTTATTTCCGGAATGTTCTGATAAACCTCATTCAGGCGTTTGTCCAAAATACGCTGGTTCTTCATGCGTGTCTGTTCATACCGGTACATAATATCCCTGTATTGCGTTTCTTTGATTCCCATACTGTTCTCCCTATCATTACTTATTGTTTTGCGAGCAGTTTTTTCTCCATCAGTGTCATTTCCTCGGCAGAAAGGGAACGCTGCTGGAAAGACTGGAACTGGTTCTTTGCGGCAGGCATATTGGAAGTCGGGGCGGTATTCTGCTTTTTTGTTTTTCCGGCAGCCTTTTGTTTTGCAAATTGTTCATCTGCACTCTGGACTTCCTGCAGGGTATGTATTCCATTTTTATGCCAGTTTGAAAGAATACTGTCTGCATATTTAAAATCTGCTTTCTGTGTGCGCAAAAGTGTCCGGCTGCAGGCTTCAAGAATGACCGCAAGCTCAAATTTCCATTCATGGCTCCATTGGTCAATATATTTCATTTCTACTGCGCCAAGCGTCCGGCCAAGCCCGAAGGCTTTGGAAATTGCCGTATATGTGGCGTTGTACGAGGTGGAGGCGGCTTTTGCCTGCTCCGGTGTGGAAATATTCTGCTCTGCCCAGGACAGGGCAACGGTCTGTACATATTTCACATGCGTTTTGCCTGATGTACAGCAATATTCATATAAATATAAAATCAGATCTCTTGAAAACTGCAGGTTGTCATATAAATACATTAAAAGCTCTGTTTCAGCAGAGCTGACAGGACGTTTTAAAAAGTTCTGTACAATGGTCGTGATCCATTTGAAATCATTGTTTGTGCTTAAACGCAGGAACTGGTCTTCGTTAATGTGGATGGCAGGCTGTGAAACAGGAGTTTTTTCCTGTGTGGCACAGGTGTTATCCTCTATGTCAGTTCCTTTGGTCTGAAGGATTGCATCCTGTTTTGCAGGGGAAACAGCCGGACTTTCTGCCGGAATGCTGTTTTCTGGCTGTGGTGTTTCTGCCTGACCGGGTATCATAAATTCAATTCCTGTAATGGTGTTTTCTTCCTTGTTCCTCTGCAGCATGAGCAGCTTTTTTTTCTCCCAGTAGTTCAATGCCCGGATGATATCCTTTTCCGTATTTTCCATCTGGTCTGCCAGAGAGGAAATGGAAAATGCAGTATTTCCGGACTGGATGCACATATTCAGATATAGATATACCTTGACATAGCTGCCGTTTGCATCCAGCATTTCATGCCGGATAAACGAATTATATATTGTTGTGACCGGTGGAAGATGGTTTGTACATAATAATATTTGATCCATAAAATTCCTCATGCCGAAGCACTTGCTGTTTAGGTACCTTTTAGAAATCATGCCGACAATCTCTGACAATTTTTAATGATTTCTAAAATAAAAGCTATCCGGGCTTCGGAACAAATAGCTTATGCTCCCTGATTGTGTACGTGAATACTTTTTAAAATTAACAATTTGATGTTTTTCTATTTTAACACAGATTCTTTTGATTGAAAATACTTAATAAATACGGCATTGCCGGATGTGGAAAGTGTGGAAAATGTGGATAAAATAAAAGATGCTTGAAGGAAGTGGCATGAAGGGGGCTTAAAAAATAAAAATATCCACAATATTCCATGTGGACTACATACATAGAATATTGTGGATAATGTGGAAAATTATTTTTCAACCAGTTCTTCCCCGATGTTTACTACATTTCCGGCACCCATAGTTATTAACAAATCGCCGTCAATACAATTTTTTAATAAAAATTTTTTAATTTCTTCAAAATCTGAAATGTAATATGCTTCCTTACCAAGCTTTTTTAATTCCTCCTGCAGTGTTTTTGAAGAAATATCACCTGGATCCTGCTCCCTGGCGGCGTAAATATCTGTCAGAATTACATTTTCCGCATGTGACAGGGCGGCTGCAAAATCTTTTAAAAGAGCCCGGGTGCGGCTATAGGTATGTGGCTGGAAAACACACCAGAGATGCTTGTGTGGATAATTTTTGGCAGCCGTCAGCGTGGCTGTGATTTCGGTTGGATGATGCGCATAATCATCAATGACGGTTACACCATGAAAGCTGCCCTTCTTTTCAAATCTGCGTTCTGTTCCATGGAAACTTTCCAGTCCTTCCTTAATAATTTCCATCGGGATTTTGTAAAAAGAAGAAAGTGCAATGACGGAAAGGGCATTTGATACATTATGCCTGCCGGGTACATTCAGCCGGATGTTCTCTCCGAGCGGCTTATTGTTATGGACGAGCTCAAAAGAACCATACCCGTTTTCATCAAAGGTAATATTTTGGGCAGTGTATTCTGCGCCATCTGTCAGGCCAAAGGTGATGACAGGACATTTGATGTCTTTTGTAATCTCCTCCGGGGAAACAATTTCGGAATTGATGACCAGTACACCGTCTTCTGGTAACAGCATCGCATATTCATGGAAGGAATTTCTTATGTCGTCAATATCCTTAAAGAAATCCAAATGGTCTGCTTCTATATTTAAGATGATTTCAGCGGTCGGAAAGAACTTTAAAAAGCTGTTCGTGTATTCACAGGCTTCTGTGATAAAATTTTCGGAGTGTCCAATGCGTATGTTTCCGCCAATGGAATCCAGGATTCCTCCAACAGAGATGGTGGGGTCTTTTTTTGCGGCAAGAAAAACGTGCGTCAGCATGGAAGTAGTAGTGGTTTTTCCGTGCGTACCGGAAATGCCAATGGCATTTTTGTAATTTTTCATGACCTGTCCGACCATAACGGCACGTTCCATCATCGGAATGCCTTTCGTTTTTGCAGCAACGAACTCTGGATTGTCAGGGTGGATTGCTGCGGTATAAACAATAAAATCAATGTCGTCTGTAATATTTTCGGCTTTTTGCCCATATACTATATCAATGCCTAAAGAAACAAGCTGTCTGGTAATTTTGCTTTCAGCAGAGTCAGAGCCTTTGACGGTAAAACCATTTTCTAGAAGAAGACGGGCAAAGCCGCTCATGCTGATTCCGCCAATTCCCATAAAATAAGCAGTACAAGGTTTTTTTAAATCAATTTCGTATGTATTTGTATTCATCTGGTCCTCATTTCTGCGCTGCTGTAAGATCATCGCCGATTCTGCCGGCGTATCCGAGTTGTGCCGGGCAGCGCACAGGCACAAAATATGTTATGTTAATAGGATAAATCTTCTTTATTATAATCTATGCATATGAAAAAACAATGTAAAAAATAAGAAAAATTTCATTTTTTGTTTAATATATATAAAAAATCACAAAAAAAGGCAAAAAATTCGTAAAAATTATTCACATTTGCTAAAGTTTATGTTATACTGGGGATATTCCAATAGTTAGGGGTGATAACGTGATTAAAAAAGAAATGATAGCTATGTTACTTGCTGGTGGACAGGGTTCAAGATTAGGTGTGCTTACGGCTAATGTGGCAAAGCCGGCAGTCGCTTTTGGAGGTAAGTATCGTATTATTGACTTTCCGCTCAGCAACTGTATTAATTCAGGGGTAGATACGGTGGGTGTTCTTACCCAGTATCAGCCGCTTCGTTTGAACACACATATCGGTATTGGTATTCCATGGGATTTGGACAGGAATATTGGTGGTGTGTCAGTTCTTCCACCTTATGAGAAGAGTACAAGCAGTGAATGGTATACAGGTACGGCAAATGCAATTTATCAGAATCTTCGTTACATGGAAGCGTATAATCCGGATTATGTTTTGATTTTAGGTGGAGATCATATTTATAAAATGGATTATGAGGCAATGCTTGATTTCCATAAAGCAAATAATGCTGCTGTAACGCTTGCGACAATTCCTGTGCCGATTGAGGAGGCAAGCAGGTTTGGTGTTGTGATTACGGATGAGCAGAAGCGGATTATGGAATTTGAGGAGAAGCCGGAGCATCCACGCAGCAATTTGGCATCCATGGGAATTTATATTTTTTCATGGCCGATACTCCGGGAAGCTCTGCTGAAGTTAAAAGATCAGCCTTCCTGTGATTTTGGTAAGCATATTATTCCTTATTGCCATAACAAAGGAGAGCGGATATTTGCGTATGAATTTAACGGGTATTGGAAGGATGTTGGAACACTTGGTTCTTATTGGGAATCAAATATGGAACTGATCGATCTGGTTCCGGTATTTAATTTGTACGAAGAATATTGGAAGATTTATACGAAAGCAGATCGTATTCCGCCACAGTATATTGCAGAAGGAGCAATCGTTGATAAAGCGATCATAGGAGAAGGGACGGAGATTTATGGAGAAGTGCATAATTCTGTAATCGGTTCCGGGGTACTCATTGAACCGGGTGCTGTGATCAGGGATTCAATTATTATGAGTCAGTCAACCATTGGAAAGGATACTGTTGTTGATAAGTCAATTATCGCGGAGAATGTTACCATAGGACAGGGTTGTAAACTTGGAGTTGGTGAGGAAGTACCAAACAAGATAAAACCTGATGTATATGCATTTGGACTGGTTACAATCGGGGAAGACAGTGTAGTTCCGGATTATGTTGAAATAGGGAAAAATACGGCAATTTCCGGAGTGACTGAAATATCCGACTATCCGGATGGCAAGCTTTTAGGCGGAGAAACTTTGATTAAGGCAGGTGACAGATAATGAGAGCGATAGGTATTGTTTTGGCTGGTGGAAACAGCAGCAGGATGAGAGAAC
>CADBMP010000343.1 GCA_902795775.1 uncultured Lachnospiraceae bacterium
CATTTGTTTCTTGCCCAGAGCCATTTATCTTCTTCATTTTTTGGAGAAATTTCCGGTTTCTCTTCATTTGTGAATTTTGGAAGTACAATGATGACGCGGAAGCCTTCGCCTTTTTTCGCACTGCATGGCGCATAATGTAAGGTAGTAGCGTATAATTCCACACCAGTTCCCTTTGGACATAAAAATGCTTCTGTTTTTAAGGAATCGATCTTTCCATCAATGATATCCTGTTCCTTTGCGACCAGAAGCACAACATCATCTGCCGCAATGTCAATTTCGCTGTCCCTGTGGTACTCAAAGCAGTTCAGTTTCGTATTGGTTCCGTTGCAGTAACCAATCTGGATTGGCATGCCGCCGTAGCAGTTGTCTTTGATTTCTGTATAAATGGAAACCTTTTCCAGAACCTCCACAGAAGGAACATAGATGACGGAGTCCGACGGCTTGTCTGAATTTTCCTCAAGAGTCTTTAAAAGTTCGCTAAAATCATACCCCTCAATTACTTTTCCGTAGGCCGAAAAAGTGTTGTCAAATACTGATTGAATTTTCATGATACATCCTCCATTTTTTATAAAAAGATTTGTTTTATTATGGCACAATTTCCTTGTGATGTAAAGGGAATCTGCCCAAAATCAGGGCAATAGCAGTTACTTTGTTACACTTCACATGCGTGTGTGAACGGTAACGTTACTTTTTGGCAATGATGCTTACCTACTTGTATTCTTTAGAAAATCCATGTATAATGCTATTCAGGACTTAGGATATGAATCTGCGTACTTTGGTATGTTGTTACAGTTCAGCCTTCCCCAAATACCCCTCAAAAAATTTGATTACATCAAATTTTCTTCGGGGTATTTGGGGTGTGACTATCATCACACCTTATGAATCTATATAGATTTTCACTTGAAAACAAGTTTTCAGTGAAAAATCTATATAGATTCATAGGAAGGCTGAATAGTTACGGTACGTTCCTTTTATAAAGAAAAGAGTGTGGAAAAGTTAAAGGAGGCAGCGATGCGTGTAGCGTTAGGCCAGTTGGATATGGTGTGGGAGGACAGGGAAGCGTCCATTACGAAGGCAGGGCAGATGATAAAAGAGGCAGCAGAGTCTGGCTGTGATGTGATTGTTTTCCCGGAGATGTCATTTGTCGGATTTTCCATGGATGTGGATAAGATTGCTGAAACAGAAGGGGCATCTGAAACAGAAGAACGAATGAAGGCATTGGCGAGAAAATATAAAATTGCGATTGCCTATGGCTGGGTCACTGGAAAAGGAAAGAAAAAAGGGAAGAACAGGTTCCGTTTTTTAGATGACAAAGGAAAGTGCCTGGGTGATTATGTGAAAATACACCCGTTTACTTATGGTGGAGAGGCTGAGCATTATGAAAAGGGAGAGCACATTGTCGTGTTTTCCTATAAAGGCAGGGAGATTGCATTATTTATCTGCTACGATTTACGGTTTCCCGAGATTTTTCAGATTGCATCAAAAAGGGCTGAGGTAATTTTTGTAATAGCGAACTGGCCGGCTTCCAGAATTACGCAGTGGGAAGTGCTTTTAAGGGCGAGGGCGATAGAAACCCAGTCGTATGTGGTTGGTGTAAATTGTGTGGGAGACAGGGACAACCATTATTCCGGGTGCAGCATGGCGGTAGACTGCATGGGAAACATTTTGGGAAAGATAGCGTCAAAAGAGGGGATTCTGGTCTGTGATTTAGAGGACAGAGCCAGACATTTGCGTGAAAAATTTAATATAAAGTCAGACAGGAGACAGGACTTATACCAGCGTTTGGAGCAGGCTTAAGACTGTTTTTTTGGGGGGGGTGAGTGGTCTGTATTTTACGGTTTGTGCCTGTGCGCTGTTTGTCACGAACCGGATCTGTTGGCAGGACTGTCAGCCAGGATCTCCATGTGGTTATCATAAGCAAAAACATTGAATTTGGACAGCCAGGGTAATACGGACTTGAATGAAATTAAATTTTTCAGGTGTACAACGAAGCAGCGCAGAAATGAGGTTAGACATGAAACAATATGAATTAGCGATTCGGATTGCACAGATTCATCATCTGGTGGATGAACGAAAATACAAAAAAGCTTTAGCGGTGATTCAGACCCTTGATATGCATCATGTACGTGCGCTTAGTGATTTGAAGGTCTTTGCAGAGGTATATACGAAAACCGAACAATATGATGCGGCAAAGGCGACTTATCTTCGGATTTACCGAAGGTCACGTACAAAGCGCATTTTATATCGTCTGATTTATTTATCCATTCGTACCAATTCGCTCACAGAAGCGGAATCATATTATCAGGAGTTTGTCAGAATGAATCCCAATATACGGGATTCCCTGATTTTGCGGTACCGGATTGACAAAGCTTCCGGGGCACCTGCAGAGCAGCTGATTGAGATATTACAACAGCTGAAGCAGGAGGAATATATTGAGGAATGGGCATATGAACTGGCAAAACTTTATCACCGGACAGGGCGTAAGGAAGAATGTATAGAAGAATGTGAGGATATCATTCTGTGGTTCGGGACTGGAGAAATTGTCCAAAGAGCAAGACTTTTGATTGAGCATCTGACGGAAAAAGAACCAATTCCATACGAAGAAAAAGATTTTACGCTTCCAAAGCCGGAAGAACCAAATCCTTATGATACCGGGTCTTTACCTGATTTAGAGGAGTTTATACGCGAGCAGAAGGCAAAGAAGCGTGAGGAACGTAAGGAGGGATGGTTCTTTAGAAGAGATTATGAAAAAAGAGAGTCCGACCGGGAAGAACGGGACGAGGAGGAACATAAAAAAAGAGATTCAGAAACAAAAAATGCGGATAAAAAAGAGCCGGTGAAGAAAGTACACGAAAAGGATGATAAAGGGGAATTTATTGATGATTATGAGGATTCCGATTTTGATTCTGATGGATTGGCAATTCCGCAGATTGCCAGAGATGGTTTTCAGATGATTTCTGATCTTTTAAAATTTGGAAAGAAGGAAGAAAGCAAAAAAGAGGAGAAAAAGGAACCAAAGAAGGAGGAAAACAGAGCTGGCACCTTAAAGGAAGAAAGACAGGGCATAGAAGAAGAACAGACAGGAAAACAGGAGCCAAAGCAGAATCCTTCAAAGCAGAATCTTCCAAAGCAGGAGATGCCAAAGCAGGAAATTTTAAAACAGGAAAATTTAAAGCAGGCGTCACAGGTAAAAAAAGAGCCGCAGAAGTTACCGGAGTATATTCCGCCGTCCCAGTCAGGAACGGGAATTACACAGGATCTTGCACGTGAAATTTCTGCCATATATGAGATGGAGCAGAGGGAGCAGCTGCAGGAAAAACAAGTGACGGTGCTGGATGAGGAAGAAGAAAATTCTGCAAATCTGGCAGAAAATGTGGTTCAGAGAATGACAAAAGCCCTGCAGAAAAATCCGACAAAAACGACAAAGACATATATTCCTCTGGATGTGGAGGAAATCCGTGGAGATGAAATAAGGTATGAGGTCAATGGTCCGGAGGAGATTACAAAGGTCATTGAGCCGGTCAGAGATGAAGAAGAAACTGAAAATGAGCATGAGGAAATGATGGACGAGGTTTTCTCAGAGGGGGGAGAAAGCATTTCCTCTGAAAAGAAACTGGAATCGATTCTGGAGCAGGAGGTTGCAGAGATTCAACAAGTTCTTTCGGAAGAGGAAAAGGATTCTTATGCGGAAAGAAAGGCAGAGCAGGAGCTGGAAGGAAAAAGCCATACGGAAGCAATCAAAGAGCTTTTAGAAGAGCAGATTGAGGGAGAAAACCTTTCTTTGGAGAAGTCAGAAGAAGAATTGCAGCAGGAGGAAAGTCCTGAAACTCTGGCACAGGAAGAAGCGGCAGCAGTCCGGGAAGAAGTTTCCGGAGAGGAAATATCTGGAGAAGAAACATCCGGAGAGGAAACATCCGGAGAGGAAACATCCAGAGAGGAAATATCTGGAGAAGAAACATCCGGAGAAGAAACAGCCGGAGAGGAAACAGCCGGAGAGGAAACTTCTGAGGAGAAAATTTCTGAAGAGAAAAATTCTGAAGAAAAAATTTCTGAAGAAAAAATTTCTGAAGAAGAAACTTTTAAGAAGGAAAACTCCGGGAAAAACACAGATGTGGTCCCGGAGAAAAAATCAGTCCTTGATGGTTATAAAGCTCCTGAAATACCTGTGTATGAAAACTCATATATGCAGATACCGGATGAGGTTTCTTACAAGGATCTTCCGACGACCAGAGCCCTTCATCAGTCATTTTCTGATGTGCTTCAGATTATCCGGGGAGAACAGGAGCCATCTCATTTTGTTTTGATGGGAGGCGGGACAGAATGTGTTGTCGGGGTCGCAAAAAAAATCGTCCGTACTGTAAAAGAAGGTGGTTTTTTATCCTGTGGAAAAATTGCGAAAGTAACTGCAGAGCAGTTAAATAAAATGGATTTATTAAGCTTTAAGAATCAGCTGAAAGGAAATTGTCTTTTGGTGGAACAGGCGGCAGAATTGCTTTTGCCAACGCTTTCCCTGGTTCTTAATATTATGGATGAGTATGAGGGGGATTTTGTGGTAATTCTGGTGGATGAGGGAACCACGCTTGACCAGCTGTTCCGGTTTACACCAAAGTTAGTAAAAAGATTTAAGTATATCATAGATATTTCACATTATTCACCAGAGGATTATCAATAAGCATGAAACGAGTAAGAGGGGGCTTGCCCCCTCTTACTCGTTGTGCTGCCCGCAGCTCACCGAAGACAGCTGATTTCTCTATGTTCATCACAGTGCTTTTTTCCCGATTTTTCCTTCATTCACCAGTTCGCCCAGATAATTTACAATTTCACCGTTGAGCTGTGTGCCGGAAACACGCTTTAATTCTTTGATTACCACATCTAACGGCATCTGTTTTCTGTATGGCCTTGTGGAATACATGGCATCAAAAGTATCGGCAACCGCGATAATCTGTGCCACAATCGGGATATCTTTTTCTGTTGCACCATTCGGATATCCCCTTCCGTCTAACCGCTCATGGTGATATCCTGCTCCAATGGCAAGGTTTGGTGCAATCGTGATATCCTTTAAGATTTCATATCCCATCTTCGCGTGCTGTTTCAAGATTTCATATTCCTCATCTGTTGGTGCGCCCGGTTTCCCAAGAATTTCATCAGGAACACTGAGCTTTCCGATGTCGTGCATGAGGGCAATGTTATAAATCTCTTCTACTTCCGAGAAAGAATACCCCATTTTTTCAGCCAAAAGTTTTGAATAGGCAGCCACCCGGAAAGAATGGCCTTTTGTATAATTATCTTTTAAATCAATGCATTTTGCAAATGCCCGTGTGATTTCATCAATATATTGCTGTTTTTCTGCCTGCTTTCTTATGAGCCGTAATGTCTTTTTATGAAAATAAAGAAAGACAAGAAACGAAACATATCCAATCAGCAGAATGCCGATGAACACCCAGAAGATAATATATTCATAAATGGCTTTTCTTTTAATAATGGTGAGTGCAATGCTGTTCTCTTCCTTTCCGGTCAATGTATTGATAGTGGAAAGGTGAAAGCGGTAAGTTCCTCCCGAAAGGTTGGTATAAAGGATGGTCTTTAAATCCTGTCTCGACAGCGTGACCGGCTTATCATCAAAACCTTCCAGGTAATAGCTGATACTCGGATTTTTCAGCACGTAGGTCAGTGCATAGCCAAAAATTTCCAAACGTTTGCAGGAAGACGGGATGGTGATGGATTTTTTTTCTCCAATGATGTTAAGTTTTTCGTCCGTCTTAATGAAAGGAATGGAAAGCCTTGTTTTCGTGCCATTACCATCCGTTTTATCAATATTTACCATGCTGATGCCAGTGGTGCCGGAAATGTAAAGATTTCCGTTTTCCTCTAAAAAGCTTCTGGAATTTGCAGTAGTAATGCAGGGCAGGCCGGATTTGGTGTCAAAAAGCGAATATTTTGGATTTTTCCGGTTCTTTAACAGGGTATCGGCTGAAATGACATAAATGCCATTGCTGCTCAATATCCATGCGCCGCCGCTTTTGTCAAAAAAGATATCAAAATTGTTGGAATATGGAAAATGAGAAACCGTTTTTATTTTTTCATTTTTCATATATGCAATGGAATTACTGGTAATAATCCAGTAGATATTCCGTTTTGGATCTTTTTTGATTCTAAGGATTACTTCGGAGGAGAGATTGTCTTCCAGTCCGAATCTGGAGGAGCTGTTTCCATTGATCTTGTACAGTCCGTCGCCATCACTGCCAAAGTAAAAAACACCATTTTCGCCTTCTGCCATGCATAGGATTTCCGTATTGCTGAGTCCGTTTTCGCTGTCATAGTGTGTGGTGATTTTTTCGTTTTCAATGACAAAGACACCACCGCTGCAGGAGACGAGGATTCTTCCGTCAGAAAGCTCCATCATGGTACGCACCCTGTTGGAAGCCAGACCATCATTTTCTGTAAAGGTCTGATAAGTACCATCTTTATGATAACAGATCAGGCCAAGATCACTGTAGGTACAGAGCCAGAGGTTTCCTTTTGTATCTTCTTTTATGCAGCGGATGCGGTTTTCTCCCAGCAGCTTTGTCAGATCATTTTTTATGGAATGGTACTCTTTATCAATAATAAGAAGTCCCGTATCCGTACCGGCATAAAGCATATTATTGTGCATACAGGTGGTATTTACGACCCTGGATTCCAAATGAGCTGCAATGCTTATATTGGTAAAACGGCTCAATGAAATTTTCATGATTCCCTGTCTGGAAGAATGGAACCAAAGATTCTGTTCAAAATCAAGCATCATGCCATCCACCGAATTATTCATCGGGAGGTTCTTCACCTGTGTATAGTGAAAATTTTTATCCAGAAACCCAATTCCATTATCTGCACATACCCAGATGGCACCATCAATGGGAACAAGGGCATTTATATTGACCTGTGGAGCAACGGAATATTTTTTGGAGTTCTTCATTCCTGAATTCATATCTCCGTAGATGATTTCGTTTTTTTCTGTCCCAAGATAGACAAATCCGGGATGCTCCGGATCAGGATGAATACAGCTTACCACTCCAAAGCCTAAATCAGAACCATCATAAAAAGCCTTTACACGTTTCTTCTCTAAGGAGAAGAAAGCTCCGCGGATGGTTTCTCCGTAAATGATTCCGTCGTTCCCGGAGTGCAGTTCACAGATATATTCACTGTTTAATTGTGGTTCATCCAG
>CADBMP010000344.1 GCA_902795775.1 uncultured Lachnospiraceae bacterium
AAAAAACGAGTAACAATTATCGTTCAGAATGTCTAAAACCATGGAATTCGTAGGCAATTTGCGTGGATGAACTTCACGGATTCAGGATAAAGAAAAGTGAACTTGTGTAAAAAAGAGAGTGAATTTAATACATAATATACAAAGTTCATACAGGGCAACAAGATTGGGATTGGAAGAAGAAAGAGCAGAATGGAGGTAGGAAGCGTGAAATCTTTAGCAGCAAAGCTGGTATGTGCTATAGTGGGGATTGTACTTTTGTCAGTATTTGTGGTAACTGCTGTCAATTACAGCTTTTCGTCGAAAAGCATGACGCAGAAGGTGGGAATCATGATGACGGCGGTGAATGACCAGATGAAAATCGGAATGGACAATTATTTTGATGATGTGGAAGAAATCGCATCACTGGTATTTCGAAATAAGGAATATTACTCCTATGATAAGTCAAAGACAGTGAATCAAAATTCAAAAACCATGCAGTTAGAGGCAGATATCAAAGAAGAACTTTTGACGATTAGCCTGATGCAGAATTTTGGAGATTTTGTTATTGTTTATAAAGATAATTCAGTCATAGGAAAAGTAGGAAATGGAACGGCTGCTCTTTTTGGTGAAGAAATGTTTTTTCAAAACATCAGCAGTTACATTCAGAATGAACGGACAGAAGATGGATGGTTTACCGGTGTGGAAGGCAGTTTTAAAAAGATTTATTATGTCAAGCGGATACATAAAAATGCAGTTCTTCTTGCATCGCTGTATACATCTGAACTGCAGAATGTAATTACAAATTCGGACCAGATGCAGGAGATGGTGCTGCAGCTTTTGGACAGTGCGGGAAATGTGATTTACTCTAATGAAAAAGAAAAAATTGGCTCCGCAGTTTCAGAAGATATTTTAGGACGCATGAAAAAGAGAAATGCAGATACTTTTATTAGTGATGACAATCTGGTTTGCATTACACCTTGTAATGATGGCTGGAAACTCTCCTGCTATATGGAAACAGCGAAAATTCTAAAAGAAGTAAAAGATATGAGAAATCTGGCTGTTATTTTAGCAGTGGTCTGTGTGCTTCTGGCAGCAGGTATCGGGATTGCATTTTCAAGGATTCTGGTAAAACCGATTAAAAAATTGGCAAAGAATATGAAACTGGTGGAGCAGGGAGATATGACTGTCCATATGGATGCACAATCAAAAGATGAAGTCGGAATGTTAGTGAAAAGCTTTAATATTATGTTAGAGAATGTCAGGGGACTTTTGAAAAATGTGGACCGTATTGCTGTGGTGGTAGCGGAAAGTTCGGATGAGATTGGCGAGGTGGCAGGAAAGACACAGGAGATTTCAAAAGGAGTTTCGATTGCTATGGATGGAATAGCAGAAGGGACAAATTCACAGCTGCAGGAAACCAAAGCGACATTTCGTTCTTTGGAAAGTCTGGCAGACAGTATCAACCAGACAGTAAAACATATCGAGGAAGTATCCGGTTATTCTATGGAAAGCAAGAAAATTGGCATGTCTTCCTTAGAACATGTGAACAGACTGGAAAACACCACAAAAGAAGCGGGCGAAAGGATACAGCAGGTCGGATATACTGTTCGTGAACTGGTACAGGAAATTGCCAATGTACAGGAGATTTTAGATTTAATCCGTCAGATTAGTGAAGAAACAAATTTATTGTCTTTAAATGCAAGTATTGAGGCTGCCAGAGCAGGAGATGCAGGAAAAGGTTTTGCAGTGGTGGCAAATGAGGTACAGAAGTTAGCAGAACAGACGAATGAAGCTACGATTCAGATCGATAAAGTGATTATGGAAATCGTGAAAAACGGGGAGGAAACGGAAAAGGTCATTGAAGAATCGAAAGCAGTTTTTGAACAGCAGAGTGAAATTGTGAAAGAAGCGAATATATCGTTTAGAAATATTTTGAATGCTACACAGAATATTACAGAAAAAATGGAAGAAGTGGAAGAACTGACGAATTCCATGAGACTGTTAAAAGATGATTCTTTAAAAGCTACGAACAGCATTTTAGAAGCAACGGAGAATTCTTCCGCAAATGCAGAAGAGGTCATGAGTACCACAGAAGAAGAACACGCGGCTACGGAGCAGCTTTTTTTGAAATCAACAGAGCTTAAGGAGGCAGTTTTATCCCTTCAGGAATCCATTGGACAGTTCACAATTTAGAATTAGAAATTTGATGGATAGGTGATGAGAAAAAGGAAAGCGGGAGGTGCAGGATGAAAAATAGATTTTGGAAAAGAGTATTGGCAGGCATGCTTTGTCCAGGAGTGGAAATAGGCAGTACCGGCTGTACCAAAAAAGAAATTTCTTTAATGACTGCAGAAGAAAAAACGGATATCAGTTTTTCATGGTGGGGAACGGATACCAGACATGATTATACCATGGCAGCGATTGCGAAATTTGAAAAGCTGCATCCGGATATTGATGTACATTTGCAATATACGGAATTTTCCGGTTATGATAAGAAGACAGCAATCCAGATGGCAGCACATACAGAATCGGATGTCATGCAGATTAATTAGGGCTTGCTGATTAATCCAAATACACACTTTATTCAGACAGAATAATCGAACATATTTTCGCCCTCTGCTTTATTGCAAAACAATCTATAAAATTCCTCAAAATTGCGCAACATAAAACAATACA
>CADBMP010000345.1 GCA_902795775.1 uncultured Lachnospiraceae bacterium
ATCACGATTTTATGTGTCCTCATTGCGGAAAATGGATTACTGCAAAGAGTGCAGGCATGGGGAGAGGGCAGCTCTTTGAAATAAACTGGAGCACGATAATTCAGACCAATGGGAGTAATGTCCTTGTCCGGTATATATGTCACACAAAGGATTTCAGAAAGGATTTTCGCCACCCGGAGTTTCATAGCAGGGAATTGTTTAGGACCATCCACACACCCAAAAGTGTTGAGAATTATGAAATGGGATACTACAAGATGGGCAGAGACAGCGATTCTTATGTTTATCGGTGGCGTGATCCGGTGGGACATGGGTGGTGCTGGAATCCGTCAGAATTACAAGTGCCATCCTCAACGGTTCTCTACAATACGGATTTTAGTTTACTGGCGGACACATGCATGAGATACAGCTGCTTTGATATTTTTCTTGAGAAAGTAGTCCCAAGTATCAGGAATTCATCACCATGGATAGTGGATCAGTTCTTTAATTTTTATCATGAATATCCGTTTGTCGAGCAGGTGCTGAAACTTGGATGGTATTTAATGGCGAGAGAGATGTTTGTTGATAAAAACGAGATCCGGGGGAAGGGTTTCACGAGTGGAAGAACAATTGCTGAATCCCTTGGGATAAGCAGAGAACAGTTTATATTTTTAAGGGAAACTACTCACAACAGTCCGAGGATAAAGGATGTATGCATTTTAAAATATGCAGCTCAGTCAGGAAAAAGACTTAGTGTGTGTGATTTTGAAGAACTTCGTTATATCCAAGATGATGGCTGGGGAGAGATGTATAAAAATTATATTGATGCCATGGAATATACCACTATTTACAAATTACAGAAATATATTCTTGACCAGAAAATAAAACATGTCAGTGATTACTTTGATTTTGTAGGTTGGCTTATTGAAATGGGATATGATATGCGAAATGAGTTCAATATCTATCCGAGGAATTTTGTGGAAAAACACGACGAAATGTCAAAAGAATACCAAAAGTTTAAGGATAAGAAGCACAGAGAGGATATTAAGAAATTTAATCGGTTGCTGAAACAGATGCGAAAGGATGTGACGGTAGACAATCCAATCAATCTGCAGATACAGGGGCTGTTCATTCGACTTCCATATCAGGCAACGGAGCTAAAAACTGAGGGAGAAACGCTTCATCATTGTGTCGGGACTTATATTGACCGGGTGATGAAAGGAGAAACGACTATTTTCTTTGTAAGGCAGATTAAGAAACCTGATAAGCCATATTATACGCTTGAATGGAAGAATCACAAGGTCGTTCAATGCAGAGGGCTACATAATTGTGATATGACACCGGAAGTTAAGGCATTTACTTCTCTGTTTGAGGAAAAAATGAAAGCATATGAGCTACAGGGAAAGGTGGGATGATATGGCAAGTCAGAGCAGAAACAGGATATATAACCGTTTAGGGAAAATCAATGATGAAGATAGAAATGTAATGGTTTCCTTACTTGCTAAAGCAGGATATGCGGTCAGGATTGGAAAAGAAAGACCGGGCGATAGGGGAAAGACACAATATTTTGTTGAATTTTGGGAGGAGGATGATGCGAATGAATCGGTCAAAAATCGAATGGTGTGATTACACATGGAATCCAATTACAGGTTGTAGACATGATTGTAAATATTGCTACGCAAAGAAAATGACTGCCAGATTCTCAGGCGATATAAGGCTGAATATTATGGCTAAAAATGATTATGGCACGATAGCAGCTGCAGATGGCAGCAAAGATTTGTATGATCTGGAGAAGCCGATGCTGAATGAAACAGGAAATCAGCTTGTATATCCGTTCGGATTTGAGCCTACATATCACAGATATAGGATGAACATTCTCGATAATTTGAAAATGGGAAATAATGTGTTTGTTGGTGCTATGGCAGATGTATTCGGGGCATGGGTACCGGATGAATGGATATCGGATATATTTTCAGAATGTGAGAAAAGACCTCAGCATAACTACATGTTCCTGACGAAGAATCCGGAAAGATATATAACGCTGCTTATGGAGCATAAGCTACCGGAAAAAAAGAATATGTGGTATGGAATCTCGGTGACAAATAAAAGACAGGCACTATATGCAGAAAGAATAATGCAGGATATGCCTGATAAAGCAGGGGCGTTTTTAAGTATTGAACCGCTATTGGAGGATATTTCAGAGGAAATCAAGTCTACAATCGCAGATTTTGTTGATTGGATTATTATTGGAGCTCAGACAGGGAGAAACAAAGATAAAATAATTCCTGATTTTGAATGGATCAAAGAGTTGGTGAGGCAGTCTGACACAGCCGGCATACCAGTATTTATGAAAGACAGTCTTATTCCGATTGTAGGTGAGAAAAATATGCGGAGAGATTTTCCAGAACAGTTGCAGCATAAAACTCTCAGCCCCAAAATGCAGGACAAGCTTTATTCGACTTGTGCGAAATGCAAAAGACATCTAAGAAAAAGTGATATGGTTGCAATATTGGCAAGGTCAAAACGGGGAGAGCAGCCCAAGCAATTTGGATTTATCTGTAAAAAGTGCTTTCCGGATTTCTGTAAGTCTCTGGGACTTGATCTTCCGGCATTAGCAGGACTTATAGAGGGTGCAGATGTAAGCATGACATTTGACTATGATGAAGATAGCGAGAATGAATAAAAGTCGGCTTTATGTGAATGGGGAGGGCTATTCGGACAGTACGGCCGGAAAAGCCCTTCGGAATATCAAATGAGAGCTGAGAGGGAAAGAAAGGAAGGACAATATGGCAAAGAAAAGAAATTGCAGACGCACGAATGATGAAAATAGGATTCACGAGAAAGCGGTAAAGATGCGAAAAATGACAGACGAGCAGTTGGTGCATTATGTGGAGGATCGGGTAGAAAAGGCAAGGAGCGAGGGATATAACAAAAGGAAAAAGAAGCATGATACTCCTGATATAGATAAGATTATCAAAGAAATCGTGTTGATTAAAGGAATAGGAACTGTGAAAGCAGATAAGATTCGGGAAATCTTAGAATCTAATTTGGAGGTGTGTAATGGCTGAGCCAAGAAGAAAGATGATAGGTGCCATGAGCAGAGCATCTGGAGAAATGTTTGAAAGATGGATTGCTTCAGCGTGCGATTTCTATCAGCAGGCGGGATATGCAGTAATAGAAAAAACACCGGAACCAATGAAACCACTTGGAAAAGCGGATAAGTTCGGCAGATTTCAAGCCTGCTTCATAAAGAAAGCACAGCCGGATTTCAAAGGAGTTCTGTGTGACGGGAGCTGCATTATCTTTGATGCGAAACATACCGAGAAAGACAGGATTCAGCAGAATGTCATAACGGAAAAGCAATGGGAAATTTTTGATAAGTATGAGGCAATGGGAGCGAAATGCTATGTTGTTGTATCAATCGGATTTCAAAGTTTCTTTCGTGTTCCTTGGGATATCTGGAAACAGATGAAAGAGTTGTTCGGTCATAAGTATATGGCGGTGGACAATGAATTAAAACCGTATAAAGTACCTGAAAAAAACTGCACAGTATTATTTTTGGAAGGAGTGGAACTAAACGATGAAAATTCAGAAAATGGAACTGGCACAGAAGATAAATAAGATTAAGTCGATTGTACCTAAGAAACCGCTGCAGCAGGTCTTACAGGGGATTTTGGTAAAAGACGGGTGTTTCATAGCAAACAATCTGGAACTGCTTGTCAAGGTCAAATTAGAGGGCATAGACGAGGCAACAGAACCGTTTATTATTCCGGCAAAAGCGTTTGATCTGATTGGAAACTTACCGGATGGTGAGGTGGAAATCAAACCGGGAAAGAATGCGATTACGATTAAGGCTGGGAAGGTAAGGAATGCATATAAGACTTTAGATCCTGCCACATTTCCATTAGGAGCGGAAGAGGAAAACGGTGCCGGAGATATAACGATTGAAAATAAAAAGATACTGAAATCCATGAGGCGTGTTTCCTATGCTATTCCGGCACAATCGACAAATAAGGTAATGACTGCTTTGTGCTTGCAGGCATCAGGCGGAACTTTAAGTTTTGCGGGATTGGATGGTCATGTTCTTGCGTGGGACCGTATTGATTATGACGGAGAATTTAATTTACTGATACCTAAGCAGACTATTGAGAAGATTTTATCCTTGGGTATTACTGAGGATATTTTGATTAAGTACAATAAGACGAGTGCGATTTTTGTAGCTGGTGAGTATGAAGTGCATACCAGATTGATTGATGGAGAATATTTCAAATTCCAAAAAATGTTTAATGAGCTGCCTATGCATACTGTTGTAGACCGGAATGTTTTTTTAGAGGCTATGACGAGAGCGAAGATTTGTACAGATGAAAAAAGCAAGGTGAAGCTGACAATGAGTGGAGCAGATTTGAACATTTCTATCAAGGATGATACGGCAGATTATGAGGAAAGCATATCATTACAGGAAGAAATGACGGAGCAGCTTATTATTGCTTTTAATCCGGCATTACTGATTGATACATTGAAAGCATTTGATTGTGAAAATGTAGGGCTCCAGCTTGCGGGGGCAAATAAACCTATGATTGTTGAGGCAGAGGACAGCGATTTCAAAGCGGTCGTGCTGCCGGTAGCAATATAATATAGCACCAGATTACAGTATTTCCGATTGGTCCCGGAAAGCGTATCACAAAATACATAGGGCGGTGGGTGCTACCGCCCGGAAAGGAGTTTTTTGTAAATGGATAAGAAATGGAGAGCGTGGGCGAAAGGCATATACAGCCGTTATAATCAGGAATTTGATTCTACACTAGTGTTTGAGGATGAAAATTTTTTCATTATGGATTGGCGAGACAAAAATGGATCTGGCAATCTTGCCACGAGGTATATTGTGGATAAAAAGAAAGGTGATTTGATAATTAAAGGAGATTCTGGGGATTGTATTGCGAGTTGGTACAACCCTGTCGCAGTTGAGAATTTGGTTCGTTATATCGATAGTGCTGGATATTTTATTGAGAAAATGCGTTGTTCAACCAATAAATATACCTATTATTGCTATGATGTAAAAGAGGATTTGGAGGAAGAGAAGCAGAATTATCTCGAATTGATTCATGATGGGGATCTTGATGGAATAGCAGAAGAGGAACTTGAAGAGGATTTTGAGAGAATGCAGGAGATTCTTGATGATTATCCAATTAGGGAAAATACCGCATATCCGGAAGAACTGACAGACCTTTTCTGCAAATACAATACGGATTGGTGGGAAGGAGCATTTTCAAGGCTTGGAGAGAGGATAGACAAAAGGATATACCTTTGGATCTTTGGATATCAAGAAGGTGTTGAAAGGATTAGAGGTAAACAGTTTATAAGAAAGGACATATAGGGAGGAGTTTTTTATGACGATTGAGCAGAAACAGTTATTGGTGAATCTGGAGAATTACGATTGCTGGTCTTATAAGCATTATCCGCTGACAAAGGAAGAGGCTGCTATATGCATAGAAATATTAAAGGAAAAGGAAGGAGTTTCGACAGAGGATGAAAGCAATAGCGAAGTACCCAGGAAGTAAGTGGTCACTTGCTGATTGGATTATCAGTTTTTTTCCGGAACACCATAGTTATCTGGAACCTTTTTTCGGAACGGGGGCGGTATTGTTTAATAAGCCGAGGTCAAATATTGAAACGGTGAATGACTTGGACGGAAATGTTGTAAATTTATTTGAGTGCATCCGTTCTGATCCAGAGCGTCTGGCGAGAGCAATCTATATGACACCTTATGCACGAGAGATATATGAAAAAGCATTTCAAGATATACCAGAGGAACCGTTTGAAAAGGCACTTAATTTTTATATCCGGCTGAATATGGGGCATGGCTTTCGCACAAACGGAGAAAAGGTTGGATGGAAAAATGATGTGCAGGGCAGGGAAAGGTCGTATGCGTCACAGGATTGGTGTAATCTTCCGGAAAAGATAATGCAAGCTGCGGAAAGGCTTCGGGGAGTGCAGATTGACAATCGACCTGCGGCGGAGCTTATTCCAAGGTTTAATTACAAGAATGTGCTGATATACTGCGATCCACCATATATGTTGAACACTCGTCACGGAAAACAATATAAATGCGAAATGACGGAAACAGAGCATAAAGAACTTTTGGAACTATTGTTAAAACATAAAGGGTCTGTAGTTATCAGTGGATACGAAACAGAATTATATAACAATATGCTTTCAGATTGGAGCAAATATGAAAAAATAGCATATTCTCAGGTATGTTCGCAAAAAAGAGAAGTTATTTGGATGAATTTTGTTCCTTCCGGAAGGCAGATGGATATTAACGATTTTGGAGGTGTGCTATGAAAATATGTCCTAGATGTAAAATGCAATTTGAGAGGCTGCTCGCTCTCTCCAGAAAAGACAACAAAACAATGATATGTGACCAATGCGGAACTTTGGAGGCTTTGGAAGATCACCAAAGAACTATAAAGAAGACACCGCAGGAGCGGACAAGAGAACAGGTCTATGCAACAGGGAATAAGTGGGCGATTGAGAATTTTGAGGCTACGCATAATTAGGGGGTTGGTTGCTTTGAAAGGGCAAATGGATATATTTGATTTCATAGAAAAGCCAGAAGAACAATCAGTGGAAAATAATCCCGTGCAGCTTCTATACAAAGTCAAAAATCCGGTCCTGCTATGCGTGAATTGTGTATGTCAGTATTGCGTAAACAATGTGGAAGAGGTATGGGATAAGGTGCGTTCGGATGAAGTGATTGAGCCTTGTTTCAACTGTGATGAATGTCATGTGTTCACAGGGGAGAACAGACATCAGAGAAGATCTAAAGAATATTGCGATAAATTTGTCTTATCTGACTATGGAGCTGCAAGAAATAGAAAATGTATAAAATTGATTAAAGCTGGAGGCAATTATGGCACATAAGGAAAAATATTGCATGTATTGGCATTGCAGAAGAAATGGGGGCACCACTTGTTGGGATTGGGGAAATAAATGGGCAGGAAAAACCTGTCCTAATGATGAACGCTGTGATAAGTACCGCATTTGCTCCAACTGCAACGGTGTCATGGGTCAGTGCAAAACTTACCAGAAAGTCAAGAGAGGTGAATTGTAATAATATGTTTTATTTCTTTTTCGACAGGGAAGTGAATGATGCGGTGCTTGCTCCGAGAAAACCTCAGCAGAAGAAAGAACGCTGGAAAACAGGTCTGCCGGAGATAGGTACAGTATTCTATTTCCCGATAGAGCATATTTACTATGAAGAACCTGAACGGATTTTACCAAAAAAGGAATATTTGATAACCGAAGCAAAGGTTGTTGGATACTTTCAAGGTGGATATACCGAAATCAAATTATCGGATGGCAAAACTCCAAGATTTTTCAAAAAGGAGGCTGTCGAAAAGACGATATTCAGGAACAGGGGTGATGCCATATCATACACCGAGAAATTGGCAGAAGATTACGATAGAGTGTGGGAAAAATTTGAAGGAAAAATGCGGAGAGGATGGAGGAATGCTAGATGACGAAGGTAGAAGAAACGAGGAAAAATAAGGCTATTCAGCTTCGTTACAAAAAGCCGATAGTCAAGGATATCAATTTATGGACAATCCGGGAAGAACTGGAAGAAATCTCTTGCGAGTGTGACGAGGTTCGGTATTATTGGGAATCTGATGATGATACCTTGTTGAACGCTCTTGATGGAGATGAAGACGAGGCCTATGAGTTCAAAATGGCTTTTGCGGATTTGTGTGCCGAATGCGATCAAATGTATGAAGACTTGAACAATTCATATGTTCCTGAGTGCTTTGATATCCTTTTTGTATCGGTTGGAGCAGGCGATTATGGCGGCGGATACATTGGGTGGGATACATACGAGCAAGATTATTATGGCCTCGATCTTCCATCTTCGTGGATGCAAAACGAGGGAATCAAGCAGATGAAACGCTTCACAAAGGAGCAGTTGCTTGAGGGCGTGGGAGCATGTCTAAAGGTTCTATATGCCTACATCGGGATAAGATATCGATATGACAGCCTAAAGGTAGCGTTTGATATTCTGCGAGATAAGAACACAGGCATATTGAAGGTGGCAAAGGCGATTGATGAATTATATGAGAAGTGCGAGGAGGTGTACTTCTCGGAGTATTCAAAGCCGGTGTGTGAATTTAATAAGATGCTGGCGGCGTTACCACAAGAAGCGTGGATTCAATAAAAGGAGAAATGAAGTATGAAAGATGTAGATTTTATGATTGAAAAGCTGTTAGATATGGATATTGTTACTAAGGAAAATATTGTTGAATTTACGGATGAGGCGAAGCAACTGATTCATGAGATATCAGAAGAATGTAAGACAATGCGTGTTTTTGAGAAAAACAGGCATAAGATAGCCGGATATAGCAGAGGATTGTCTGCAGAGGATGTGTATGTAGATATGCTTCACAAGATTGTAGAAGCTCCAACTAATATACATATACTTATGAGTGCAAGGTTATTGATTCCGATTATTGACCAGAAATTGCAGGGAGGAGGGAAGAGATGCTAGATGGATGTGGAGTTACACTAGAACAAGCTGCGAAAGCTCTTACAGATGCAATGAAACTGTTACCACCATTGGGGGATGCAGAAATTATGATGATAAAGAACAATCCGTCTTTGAATTTTTTTCAAAAGCGAAGACTGATTCGTTTAATAAAAAAGGGAGGAAGACATGAACAAAAATAAAGTTACTGCTACTCAAATAAAGTTGGCATTAGCAGAATATCATCCAAAAGATTTTTTTATTCCAGAGTGCAAAACTGATTCTACATATTTTGCAGGTCCGCAAGGGCTGCTGATATTTGACGGACTGGCTATTAGAAGGAGTTATACAAACCCTTGCATAACCGGGTATGAAATCAAAGTCAGCAGGAGCGATTTTCAGCGGGATAATAAATATCATCTATATCTGCAGTATTGCAATGAGTTTTATTTTGTGGTACCAGCTGGCTTGATAAAAAAAGATGAAGTGCCTGATAATATGGGATTGATTTATTATAATCCGGAAACTGGGAAACTCTTAAAAAAGAAAAAAGCACTTTACCGGGAAATTGAGGAGCCGGTCGGGGTATATAAATACATTATCTTCAGCCGGATAGAGCCGGATAGAAATCCATTTTATAGCAACCGGAAGGAATATGCGAAAGCATATCTTGAAGACAAGGCAGAGAAAGAATATATCGGAATGAAACTTAAAAGCAAAATGGCACTTGATCTGGCTGATGCATACGAAAGGCTTGAAAGATTGAAGTCTGTCGAGGAAGAAATAGA
>CADBMP010000346.1 GCA_902795775.1 uncultured Lachnospiraceae bacterium
CCTGCCTGTGCAAGCTGGGGAATGTTTAAGAACTACGAGGAAAGAGGGCGTATGTTCAAGGAATATGTCAGAAAGCTGAAAGAAAATTGATATGAATATAAATCAACAAAGAAAAATAAAGATATGAACTGTATTCATATGCTCGATGCTTTATGTAGTATATTGTTTTTATAATCCGGACGAAATGATATATGCCTAAAATCCATATAAGAAAGATTTTTGGCAGATATCATAAGTCTGGTGAGTTAAAATCTCAATAGTAGCGTATAAAAAGTAACAGGTGACTGGGGGAAAGGTATGGCTAAGTCAAAATATATCAGACATTATGATTTTTTGCTGCTGATTCTGATACTGGGAATTGCGCTGTTTGGTATCGTGATGATTTACAGTGCAGGATACTATACTGCGTCCCTGAAGGATGCCCCGTTTTTATATGTAAAGACACAGCTTGCCTGTGTGGTGGCAGGGTTTTTTATTATGGTCGGTATTTCCAGACTGGATTACCAGCTTCTGATCCAGAAGATCGGACGGCTTCGGCTGGTACATATATTGTATGTAATGGCCTTGGTTTTGCAGGCTAGTGTGCTGGTCATTGGTAAAGAGTTCAATGGTGCAAAAAGATGGTTAAAGATTGGACCGATCCAGTTCCAGCCGTCAGAGATATCAAAGATTGCCGCCATTGTATTCATTGCTTATGCCATATATAAAAACAGGCGTGCGCTTGATGAGTTTCAGGGAATTATCCGGATTGTTGTCTACATTAGTCCGTTAATCTTATTGATTGTGAGAGAGAATTTGAGTTCGGCGATTATTGTGTCAGGAATCCTGTTTGGAATGTGTTTTGTTGCCAGCAAAAGAAAGCTTTATTTTGTCATTATTTTGGGCGCCTTGGTTTTGGGCGGGGCAGCTTTTATTATTTTTGGTGCAGGTTTCCGTATGGGCCGTATTGAAATGTGGCGTGATGTGGAGAACCACCCGGGGGCGTTCCAGATTCGTCAGGGTTTGTATGCAATCGCATCCGGCGGTCTTTTTGGAAAAGGGCTTGGCGAGAGCATGCAGAAGTTAGGGTTTATTCCGGAGGCATATAATGATATGATTTTTTCTGTGGTCTGTGAGGAGCTTGGCGTGGTGGGGGCAGCCATGGTAATTTTTGCTTTTCTGGCTTTGTTCTGGAGAATTGTGGTCATTGCCTGCCATGCACCGGATATTTTTGGAACCATGCTTTGTGTGGGCGTGATGATCCAGCTTGCGATACAGGTCATCATCAATATTGCTGTGGTCACCAATACCATACCATCGACCGGTATCCCGCTGCCGCTTATCAGTTACGGGGGAACTTCTGTTATAATCATTATGGTGGAGATGGGAATGGTGTTAAGTGTATCAAGACAGATCAAGCAGAAGTAGAGAAACTGTTTTTCCGGCTTTCAGGCGTTTTTTGAAAAGTGTGGGAAAATGTGGACAGAGGAATGGAACAGGAGGGCATGATGCGCTGGTATCATAAGTTGCTTTTAGGAGTCTGTATTTTAGGGATGTTTTTTCTTATTGTGTTTTTTGGCTTTAAGATAGAGCACATCAAGGTGGAAGGGACGGAATGTTATACAAGCGATGAAATTGTGGATTCGGTCTTTACAAGGAAGTTTTCTGATAATGAGCTGGTGTTCATGATTTACCAGAAGCTTTACGGGCTCAATAAGCTTCCGTTCGTGGAGGACATAGAGGTGACATATAATAACAGGAATACGGTAACGCTCCATGTTTATGATAAGACGATCAGCGGATGTATTAAATACATGGGGCAGTATGTGTATTTTGACAAGGATGGTATCGTGCTTCAGAGCCTGATCGAAAAAAAGGAGGGGGTGCCCATTGTGACCGGCATTAAGTTCGGAAAATTTACGGTGGGACAACCCTTTTCTGTGGAAGATGAATCCTTGTTCACTACCATTATGAATCTGTCCGGCCTGATTGGACATTACAAAATTGAAGTGAAAAAGATTCATTTGGCAGCAGATAAAATTATTATTTATTCCGGGAACATTAAAGTGCTTTTGAGGAACAAGGCAATGTATGATGATGAAGTGGCAGCTTTATCCAGCATTTTAGATACAGCGAAAAAAGAGGGATTAAGCGGTGTGATTGATATGAGGGCGTTTGAAAAGGGGAGCAGGGTTTCCCTGCAGCAGGAGAAGAAAGAAAAGAAACAAAAGAAGACAGGCAAGGACGAAAAAAATGAAGCCTCTTCAAAAAAAGAGAATTCTCAAAAGGACGATTCTCAAAAGGAGGAGACTTCCGGAGAGGAGAATACGGAGGGGGAAGATACGGAGAAGACTTCCGGAGAGGAAAATACGGAGGAGGAAGACGAAGAAAAGGAGGAAGATGACAGGAGAGAAGGAGAAGAAAATGAGGAGGAGAAAAGTGATGAAGATGAAAACCAGAAGGAGAATGAAGTAGAACGGTAGACAGCAGAAGAAAAAATTAAATAGAAATACGACAACTGTGGAATATAGAAAAACAGGAAGAAAATAAGATACAATTGTAGAATGATTTGGAGAAATTTAAAAAAAATGAAATAATCCCTTGATTATTTTGAAAAAGATGTTATTATATATAAGAATATGATGGTTATTTGGAATGGGAGTGCACGAAACAGTATAATAGTTCTTATGATACTGGTGTAGAATAAAGGAGGAACGGCTGTGTTAGAAGTAAAAGCGTTAGGGGAAAAGGATGCTGGAGAAAAGATTATCGTCATTGGAGTTGGTGGTGGTGGAAATAATGCCATTAACCGTATGGTGGATGAAGGATTCTTGGATGATGTGGAATTAATCGCCATTAATACAGACAGACAGGATTTGGAAAATTGTAAAGCTCCAACGAAGCTTCCGATTGGGGAAAAGCTGACAAAGGCACATGGTGCAGGTGCGAATCCGGAAATCGGAAAAGGGGCTGCCGCAGAGAGTGAGGAGGAAATCACAAATCTCATTAAGGGCGCAGATATGGTATTTGTGACCTGTGGAATGGGTGGTGGTACCGGAACAGGTGCTGCACCTGTGGTTGCAGAGATTTCAAAGAAATTAGGGATTCTGACTGTGGGTGTTGTGACAAAGCCGTTCAGCATGGAAGGAAGAAAGCGCATGAAAAGTGCGCTGGAGGGAATTGAAAATTTAAAGCAGTATGTCGATTCCATGATTATAATACCGAATGACAAGGTTCTTGCAATTATCGACCGGCATGTCGATTTGGAAGAAACATTTTCAAAGGTGGATGAGGTACTGCATCAGAGTGTCCGCGGCGTTACAGATGTGATTCGCCATAACGGAAAAATCAATGTGGACTTTGCGGATATATGCTCAGTCATGAGGGATAAGGGCATGGCACATGTGGGCATCGGTACCGCTACGGGAGAGAATAAGTGTCTGGATGCGGTCACAGCAGCAATCAACAGTCCGCTTCTGGAAACAAAAATTGATGGTGCGCAGTATATCATGATCAATTTCAGGGGCAGCAAAATGTCTATGCTGGATGTAAATGAGGCAGTCGGTTATATTACAAATGAACTTGCTTCAGAGGATTGTGATGTGTTCTGGGGCGTAATCGAGGAGCCGGAGAGCGAAGAGAAAGAGGACAAGATTACAGTTACTGTGATTGCAAGCGGACTGCCGGAGGACAATTTTGCATATAATGCACAGTCTGCACAGCCGGTTGCTTCCGCGGCGCAGACAAATTTCCCGACAAGACCGGGTCAGATGTCATCGGGCGGGGTTTCACGTATGGGGGCACAGAGTCCGCTCAGGCAGCAGGGGACGGCTGGAATGCGTTCTGTAACGCCTGTACCTTCTGCACAGCCACAGCAGGTACAGCCTAGACAGGTATCGCCACAGCCACAGGTGCCGCCGCAGCCGGCAGCAAATACAGGTGCTTCTGAATGGGGAAGCATAAAGATTCCGACCTTTTTGAATAGAAAGAGATAAAAAAGAGTATTATGTGTTCCGGATGGAGCTTTTCCATTCGGAATTTTTTATATGCACGTACTCGACATGGGGGATTTTTATGGAAGAAAAAGAACTTTTTTTGGTTGTGCGGAAAAGGGCAGTTGTGGGAGCGTTTCTTATTTTTTTGGGAATATTTATTGTGCAGATTATGGCATACTCTGTTCTTATGCTTTTACTGCCCCTTTTTTTGCAGACAGGTACGGAGATAGGGGTGCTTTTAAAGGAGGATGCGTTCCGGCATCTGGTTTCGGAGTGTTTTGCGCTCTTTGCCTCGGTCTGTTTCATTGTATGGTGCGGAACGCTCTATGCGCGTTCGGAATGGAGACAAAAGGCAGATTATAAAAAGGTCTTTTGCAGACATCATCTGCTGCAGATATTTTTGAGCGGTTTCTGTGGCTGCTTTGTTATTATTATCATCATTACCGCCTTGCAGCAGTTTTTTCCGGCTGTTTTTACGGATTATGAGAAGGGGATGAGCGATTTTAATACAGGTTCGGTCCGTATGCTTCTTTATGTACTGGTGCTTGGACCGGCGGCAGAGGAGCTGATGTTCCGCGGAGCCATTTTTGACCGGCTTTATCTGGCATTTCCGTTTCATATTGCCAATTTTTTACAGGCTGTATTATTTGCGGTGTATCACAAGAATCTGATTCAGGGGCTTTATGCTTTTTTCTTTGGCCTGCTTTTAGGGGTTCTTCATCATACGGGCGGGAGCATCTGGAACAATATTCTGGCACATATGTTGTTTAATGCGACAAATTATCTGATGCCGGTTCTTTACACCCAGGCAATGAAAAGAGGTGCGGTAGTGCTTATTTTGCTGGAGGTGATTTGCTTTTCGGGCTTTTTCTATGTAGTGCTGGATTTGCATAAAAGTATGAAAACGAAAGAAAAATGAATATGTTTACGGTTTCAGGAAAATATGTTAAAATTATAAATAGCAGTCTTGTATCCGGGGGACTGGCAGATGGGGGTATTTGTAGAGCAGGAGGTACAGGGAAGTATGGCTGGAGCGGAAGGCAGTTTGGAATTAGAGGATGTGGAGCAGGTATTATTGCTGATGGGAGAGTGTACGGATGATTTTTTATTTATCCGGGACATTCAAACAGATGAATGTACGATTACCGCAAATGCATTAAAGAAGTTTCCGTTTGAAAGCACGCATATCAGCAATGCGGGAGAAATTATGGCGAAAATTTGTCATCCGCAGGATTATGAAGCATTGGTACAGGCAGTCAGTAACCTTGTTGAAGGAGAGGAAAAAAGCCATTGTATAGAATACCGGTGGATGGGCAGGGATGGGAATCCCTACTGGGTGCGCTGCAGGGTGAAAGTGATCTTTGATGCAGAAGGAAGACCACGGTATATGCTCGGCTGTGTAACGGAGCTTGGCAGGAAGAATGTGATTGACAGTCTGACCGGACTTTACCGGGAGGTTAAGCTTGGATCGGATCTGGCACTTTTACATGCGAAAGGAAATAACATTGCTTTTCTTTTGCAGATAGGAATCGATAATTTCAGGGAAATCAATGAAAAGTACGGGAAAAAGTTTGGAGATCAGGTGCTTGTGGATGTCTGTGGCTGTATCAGGCAGTGCGTGTCGGATGGAGATATTGTTTACCGCATGGGCGGCGATGAAATGCTGGTACTGGTACGAAGAATGGAAGAAAAGGAGGATCCGGCAAGGGAGCTTTACCAGAAAATCAGGCGAACAGTGGATAAGGCAATCTTTGCAGGAGGATATCAGCATTTTTATACCATTTCAGGCGGAAGTGCGTATTATGACAGAGAAGAAGGGGAAAATCCCCTTAAGCTTCTGGAAAGGACAGAGTTTGCGCTTCATCAGGCAAAGGAAAAAGGGAAAAATACATATGTCAGGTTTGATAAAAAGGAATATGAGGATTTCGTTGCAAGGCTTGACCTGCAGGAACGTTTAAGACAGTCGGTGGATGCAAATTACATGGGGTTTGAGCTGTATTACCAGCCAATTGTGAATGTAAAGGAAAAAAGAATTTTGGGGGCAGAAGCACTTCTTCGGTGGAGGGATAACGTGCTGGGGATGCTGTCTCCGGGGGTATTTATCCCGCTTCTGGAGGAGAGCGGGCTGATTATTCCGGTAGGCCGCTGGATTATCCGTACTGCGCTTATGCAGTGCCAGAAGTGGCAGGAAAAGGAGCCGGACTTCCGTATCAATATTAATATTTCGACGATCCAGATACGAAAGAGCAATCTGCTTTCTGATATTGAAAAATATATGGAGGAGTTGAACTTTGACAGGAAGAATGTTATGTTTGAGGTGACAGAGAGCGGGGAGCTGGAGGATGGCGGAAACTCCGCAGGTGTTCTGCAGAATTTCCAGAAAAAACGGCTGAATCTGGGAATTGATGATTTTGGAACCGGGTATTCTAATTTAAAATACATTAAGGATATGATGTTCGATCTGGTAAAGATTGACCAGTCCTTTATCCGGAATATTACGGAAAGCCAGTATGATTATCTGGTGGTAAAGCAGTTTACAGAGCTGGCGCACAGCCTGAATTTGATGGTCTGTTATGAGGGCGTGGAGACAGAGGAGGATTTACGGTGCGTACTGGGGCTGAATCCGGATTATCTCCAGGGCTTTTATTTTGCAAGACCGGTGGCAAGAGATGATTTTACAAAGCTGTATCTTTGCAGAACGTTTGATTTTTAGTTACAATTCAGGGACAGTACAGAAAAAGCAGGAACATAAAAAAGTTGATTGAACAGGAGGATGTTATGAAAGCAACGCCATTAAAAGGAACAAGGGATTATCTGCCAGGGGAGGTGCTGGTTCGTGATTTTCTGCAGAATACGATTTTAGAGACTTATAAAGATGCAGGATTTTCGCGGATTACAACGCCGATTTTAGAGGATGCAGTCAATCTGGATAAAAGTGAGGGAGGAGAGAACCTGAATCTGATTTTCCGGGTATTAAAAAGAGGACAAAAGCTGGAAAAGGCGTTGGAGGGGAACGGGGCAGATGAAAAAAGTCTTTCTGACATGGGACTTCGGTATGACCTGACCCTGCCGCTTTCCAGATATTTTGCAAATAACAGGAATGAGCTTCTGACACCGTTCAAGGTCATTCAGATGGACCGCGTGTACCGGGCAGAACGCCCACAGAAGGGACGGCTTCGTGAATTTATGCAGTGTGATATAGATATCATTGGAGAGGCCGGCGCAGATGCAGAGGTAGATTTGATTCTTACCACGACAAAGGCATTAAAGAGAATCGGATTAGAGAGCTTTAAAGTGAAGATCAATGACAGGAGAATCCTGAAAGGAATTTTTTCTTATGCAGGCTTTGGTGAGGAGGAACATGAGAAATTAGCGATTATTTTTGACAAGCTGGATAAGATTGGAATTGAGGGAGTTAAGGCAGAACTTTTAGAAGAAAAGTTTGAAGAAAATTCAGTGAATAAGTTTATCGGCTTGTTCGAGGAAGGTTCATTAACGCTTGACTCTGTTTCAGGAATCTGTGACGAGGAATGTGTAGAACGGCTGAAGTATATTATGGATACAGCAGGAGCTGTCTCAGATGGTGGTTTTGGCATTGAGTTCGCGCCTTCCCTTGTCAGGGGGCAGGGATATTATACCGGAACCATTTTTGAAGTGGAAGCAGAGGGGTACAGCGGTGCTGTGGCAGGAGGCGGAAGATATGATCATCTCATTGGAAAATTCCTGAATGAGGAAATTCCGGCAGTGGGCTTTTCTATTGGGTTTGAACGTATTTTTGGAATCCTGATGGAAAAAGGATACCGTATTCCGGACCAGAAACAGAAGATTGCGGTGTTCTATGATGCGGATGCATTCGCAGAGGCTCTGAAATATGCGGAAGGGTTAAGGGATAGTTATATGGTTTCTGTGCTGAAACGTCCAAAGAAGCTTGGAAAATTTTTAAATAAACTGGAGGCGGACGGATTTGACGGCTTTGCAGTATATGGAGAGGAAGACGGAGTAAAAATGTTTGGCCGCCAATAGGAAAGGTTTATTTGATGCAGTGTGGAGGGCAGGCACAATGGAAAAAAAGAAAACAAAGAATAAGCAGTTCCGGGCTTGGCATGGCAATCACAAAGAGCATCGTGGAGATGATGAACGGGAAAATAGAGGTTGAGAGTGAAAAAGGCGTGGGCACAGCCTTTACGGTGACGGTGACGCTTTTGGATTCGGACAGACAGGGCATGGAGGAGGATGATATTGAAATTCGTCCGCAGGATATGTCTGTTTTTGTGATTGATGATGACCGGATTGCCGTAGAACATGCAAAGCTCGTGTTAGAGAAGGTGGGAATGGCAGCAGAGATTGCACTTTCAGGTAAGGAAGCAGCGGAGCTTGCAGGCAGGACTGAACGCACATCTTAGCAAGCCGGTGGAGCCGGAGATATTGTTTGAGACGTTAGAGAATATGCTGTAGAAGGAAGGAAAGTGGAGATATGTGGACGTTCCGGGTCTCCGAATTGATGAGGCATATAGGGGAAGAGGAAATACTGGAATAAGAGATTTTAAGTGAAAATTTTGGAGGATGGGAATGTATCAGCTGACGATAGAAGAAAGTTTTGATTCTGCGCATTTTCTGGCAGGCTACAGGGGAAAATGCGGGAATATCCATGGGCACCGGTGGCGCGTGTGCATTACAGTCGCAGCGGAACAGCTAAAGGAGGATGCACAGGAAAGAGGGATGTGCATGGATTTTTCTGTGTTAAAAAATGAGCTGCGGGAGATTATAGAAAAGTATGATCATAATTTTTTGATTGAACAAGGCTCGCTGAAGAAACAGACCATGACAGCATTGACAGAGGAGGGTTTTACCTTTCTGGAGCTTTCGTTCCGTCCGACGGCGGAGAATTTTGCGAAGCATTTTTATGAGCTGTTCAAGCAGCGCGGCTATCCGGTGGTGGAGGCAAAGGTGTATGAGACACCGAATAACTGTGCATCCTATATAACTTAATATTGAGGTTTTTAATTAACCGGTACATTGTAAATTTAGACAAACGAATGGGTCAGTGAATTAAGAAACGATGTACTAGGATTTATGATATTTTGGCAGATATAATTTAGTCGGGGTTATTAAAAACCGATATATTTGTGTGGGATGTTGGTGAATTGGAAATTAGATCAGGAGCTTTGAGGCTGGGAGAATATGATGTCGGAAAGAACGTTAGAGATATTTGAGGTTGTAGAGATTTTTGAGAGCATCAACGGGGAAGGACCAAGAGCCGGCGAGCTTTCTGCGTTTGTACGCATGAAGGGCTGCAATCTGGACTGCAGCTACTGTGATACGGCATGGGCCAAGGAAAAGGATGCGGAAGCAACTTATATGACCACAGAGGAGATATTAGAAGAAATTGCTCCTTTTGGCGTGAAAAATGTGACCCTGACCGGAGGAGAACCCATGGACAGGAAGGGAATCTTAGCACTGATTATGGCTCTGGTGGAAAAAGGATACCAGGTGGAAGTGGAAACGAATGGGAGCATTGACCTGAAGGAATACGCGCTGCTTGCGGATATTGTGCTTTTTACGATTGATTACAAGCTGCCGGGAAGCGGCATGGAGGAGAAGATGCTCCTTCCAAATTTTCTCTGTTTCGGGGAAAAGAATGTCATTAAGTTTGTGGTGTCTGACCGGGCAGACTTAGAGCGGGCGTATGAGCTTTGTGAAAATGAATTAAAAGAAAGCAGGTGCCAGTTTTATTTAAGCCCTGTGTTCGGCAGGATCAGGCCGGAGGAGATTGTGGAGTTCATGAAGGAAAAGAAGTGGGTGCGGGCACGCTTACAGCTTCAGCTTCATAAGTTCATCTGGGAGCCGGATAAGCGGGGCGTATAATAAAAAAATATGGACTTTCTGCGGGAAAAGAGGTAAAGTAAAAGGATACATGTGGGTGAGGGAAAATAGAAGCTTTGGGAGATGAGAAGATGGCGATTGATACAGAGGCGATAAAAGAGCATATACGTGGAATTCTGGTGGCACTGGGGGATGACCCGGACCGCGAGGGACTTCGGGAGACGCCGGAGCGTGTGGCAAAGATGTATGAGGAGGTCTTTGCCGGTATGAACTATACGAACCATGAGATTGCTCAGATGTTCGATAAGACGTTCGAGGATAAGATGAGCTTTGAAGCAGACAGCAAAGATATGGTAATCGTGAGGGATATTGACGTATTCAGCTATTGTGAGCATCATATGGCACTGATGTACGATATGAAGGTCACAGTGGCGTATATTCCAAAGGGTAAAGTCCTTGGGCTTAGCAAAATCGCACGTATCGCAGATATGGTGGCAAAAAGGCTGCAGCTGCAGGAGCGGATTGGTTCGGATATTGCGGAAGTGATGCAGGAGATTTTAGGCAGCGAGGATGTGGCTGTCGTCATTGAGGGGACGCATAGCTGCATGTCGGCGCGGGGAATCAAAAAGACACAGGCTGCCACAAAGACATATACATTGCGCGGCGCATTTAAAGAGGACCAGTTCCTGCAGATGCGGTTAGGATAAAGGACAGCAGCACTTACGTTTATAAATCAGCTAAGATATATGAACAAGGACGGCGGCATACTATCTTGTTCCGGGATCCGCTCGCGCTTAGTATTCGCACACAGCGGTACATAAGTGCTCACCACAGGCTGACGCCTGTGAATACGAGCACTAAGTACCGGCGGCGAATATGATCCCTCACAAGATGTATGCTGCCGGCCTTTGCCACTATGTTTCCGGCTAATAAACATCTATTCGATGGTAATATATCTTATAGACGAAATGATATCTACGAATTTTTAGGCTGATATCATAAGTGATAAGTGCAGCTAACGAAAAGGCGGACGAACCAATATTGATATTTGTATAGTGACGCAGGCTTTTGCAAAACTGTGAGTCTGTCATCCCGTATATAATCCTTTAAAACTGTTTATTGCCTAAAAGTTAATGCTATTGTCTTGGTAAAATCTTTTTACCTATTGACATAATAGGTATACAGGTGATATAATTCATTCATTACTTTTTCAGGGAGGGGGAGCAAAACAGGAGTATGGAACAGATGATACATTTTAATACAAAATTATTGCATGGAAAGACATCTTCCGGATATGAAAAAGGAGAGCTGCTTCCTCCCATTTCGCAGGTCAGTGCATTTGGTTATGAGAGCATGGAGGAATTAGAGAGGGTCTTTGAACATAAAAAGATGGGATATGCTTATACGCGTATTGGAAATCCCACGCTGGCTACTCTGGAGCAGAAAATCAGTGAGCTTGAGGGCGGGGCAGGTGCAGTCTGCTGCAGCAGCGGGATGGCGGCAATTAGTGCAGCCCTGCTTGCCATTTGTGAAAGCGGGGATGAAATCATTGCCGGAAGCGGGCTTTATGGTGGAACGATAGACCTTTTGCATGACCTGGAACGGTTTGGCATTCATACTGTGTTTACAAAGGCTCTGACAGGGGAAGCAGTAGAAAGACTGGTCACAGAACGGACCAGGGTAATCTTTGGGGAGCTGATTTCCAATCCGGCACTTGCGGTTCTTGATGTACCGGAGGTTTCTGATGCGGCACATGCAGCAGGCATTCCGCTTTTTGTAGATGCGACTACTGCGACCCCGTACCTTGCAAAGCCCCTTTCCCTTGGGGCGGATGTGGTGATTCATTCGACTTCAAAATACTTAAATGGAGGCGGAAATTCCATTGGGGGAATCATTGTGGATGGCGGAAGCTTTTCCTGGGATGTGAAGAAACATACGGCACTTTCTGAGTTTAAGAAGTATGGAAAAGCGGCATTTTTAGTGCGGCTTCGGACGGATATCTGGGAGAATCTGGGCGGCTGTATGGCTCCCATGAATGCTTATCTGACTTATATTGGAATGGATACGCTGGGACTTCGGATGGAGCGTATTTGTTCCAATGCAGACCGGATTGCGGGGGCATTGGCTGAAATCCCCGGACTTGAGGTAAATTACCTGACGTTAGAAAATCATCCGTATCATACATATGTGGAAAAGGAGCTGAACGGATACGGCGGGGGTATTTTAACGTTCCGGGCAGGAACAAAGGAGCAGGCATTCCAGATCATCAACCATTTAAAATATGCCATGATTGCAAGCAATATCGGGGATATCAGGACATTAGTGATTCATCCGGCATCCACCCTGTATATGCATTCCGGCAGGGAAGAAAGAGAAGCTGCGGGCGTATATGAGGATACGGTGCGTGTCAGTGTCGGAATTGAGGATGCAGAAGATCTGGTCCGGGATTTTCAGGAAGCTGTGGAGGAGGCCTTGCGGTGCAGACAGTAGTGGAAATGGGAACGGATGCGTACCTTTTTCTGAAGACCAGCGTGGAAACGGCTTATCCAAAGGAAGCCTGCGGGGTGCTGCTTGGAAAGCAGGAAATATGTGTTCCGGATGAGATTCGTCAAGGGAAAATGACATCAGGTAAAGAGTATAAAGAAAATTTGAATGAGATTTGGAGGAGAGAAAGCACCTTAGAAAAAACAAAAAAAGATGAAATGAATAAAGTTCATGAAAGCTTGGGCGGAGTGAAAGAAGGAATAAAAAGGATTTGGATAGAGGAAATCAGAACCTTGGAAAACCAGGCGGAGGAGAAAAGAAAACAGACATATTTTGAAGTGAACCCACTTCAATTATATTGTTTGGAACGTGAGCTGGAAAACTCCGGGAAAGAGCTTTTGGGATTTTATCATTCCCATCCGGATTGTGCAGCAGTTTTATCCGGTGAGGATGAAACATATATGATTCCGGGACTGATTTATCTGATTGTTTCGGTATCAGACGGACATTTTGAGGGAATCAGAGGGTATCAGAAGCCGTGTGCAGATGGTGCTGTCTGGGGTGTCAGGATTAGTCCGGTTATAAAAACGATATAGCAGACAGCATATATGGATTGTATTGTATATAAATAAAAGCGTATTAGAGTATTAGATAGGAATAAAACTAATTTAAAAATGAGAACAAGGGAGATGATGCAGATGAAGGTTTATATTTCGGCGACATTGCGGAGCTTTTTTGGGAGAAATCCTGTGGTAGAGGTTTCAGGGAACCGGCTGAGGGATATCTTACAGCTTTTGACAGATGAATACCCGGAGGCCGGGAAGGTTCTGTTCGATGAGGAAGGAAACCTGCGGAGCTTTGTAAAGATTTATGTGGGCGAGAAGGACCGGACCGAAGAAAAATACTGGGAGGAGGAGCTTTCTTCAGAGGAGGTCCTGCTTTTACCGGCAATCGCAGGAGGAGCACCGGAAAGCGGCAGTACGCCGGCTGGGAGCATCATTCCGGAGGATAGAAGGAAGACGGTTTTTTTTGACGATGCAGAGGTGGAGCGTTTCAGCAGGCATCTGATGTTAAAAGATATCGGCGTCAAGGGGCAGAAGCGGATTAAGGCGGCAAGGGTCGTGGTGGCAGGTGCCGGTGCACTTGGTTCGCCGGTAATCCAGTATCTGGCGGCAGCGGGCGTGGGGACCATCAAGGTGGTGGATTTTGATGACGTTTCTTTGGAAAATTTGCAGAGCCAGGTGCTTCATACAAGCAGGGATGTCAAACGTCCAAAGGTAGCCTCTGCAAAGGATAAGGTAAGGAACATCAACCGTGCCATTAACTTTGAGCCGGAAAATGTAAAACTTTCTGCGGAGAATGTGGTTTCCGTCATAGATGGATATGATTTGGTGATTGACTGTACGGATAATTATAAAGCCAGATACCTGTTAAGCGATGCGTGTGTATTATGCGGGATTCCGTTGGTGTTTGGTGCTATTTACCAGTTCGAGGGGCAGGTCGGCATCTTTAATCTGAATAAGGGTCCATGTTACCGCTGTCAGTTTCCGGCACCTCCGGAAAGCGGTCTGGTTCCGACATGTGCGGAGGGTGGTTCATTAAGTCCGCTTCCGGGCATCATTGGGAGCATTCAGGCGAGCGAGGCGTTAAAGCTGATTCTTGGAATCGGGGAACACCTGGATGGAAAGCTTTTAGTGGTGGACAGTCTTTATCTGCGTTCAAGGATACTAAAGGTAAAAAAGAATACAAAGTGTCCGGTCTGTGGCGAACATGCGGTGATTACCCATGTGGAGGATTATGATTATGAAGATTTCTGCGGATTAAAGGTTACAGAGGAAGAAATCCCGGTTGAGGGTGTTACACCGGATGAGCTGGCAATCAGGATTGAAAACGGTGAGCCGATGACGTTAGTGGATGTCCGCGAGCCGCATGAGAGGGCAATCATGAGATTCCCGAATGCAATCGTGATTCCGATTGGGCAGCTTGCAAGAAGAAAGAACGAGCTTGATCCGGAAAAGGATACCATCTTTATCTGTAAACAGGGACAGCGCAGTATTCTTGCCATCAATACGCTCAGGGAAGCAGGATATACGGGACCAATGTATAATCTAAAGGGCGGCATGGATGCCATGAAGGATATCATCTTCTCACACGAGGGTGCATGGCTGTAGGAACGGCTGGCTTTGAAACAGGCCGTTCCTGGAACGGTCTATTTTTTGTTATTATTCCTACTGAAATGATAGGCAATAGGGCGAG
>CADBMP010000347.1 GCA_902795775.1 uncultured Lachnospiraceae bacterium
AAACAACCCGATTATGCATAAAATGACAACCGCTATCAACAAAAAAAAGTCATATTTTTTCCAATGGTACTGCTTAATCTTTTTTTTCATTTCATGCCTCCAAAAGTATAGTTACCGGGTATTTACACATCCCACATCCGTCTCTTTACATTCGTTTCCTGAAATTTCTGGCATCCTCCCGAATCGGAATATTTGCTAAAAGCACATTGACCGTTTCAGAAGAATCCTCCAATTCTGCCTTTGTCAGCTTGATATCAAGTCCCTCCCTGTCAATATTCAGATATTTTGAAATGACTGCAACAATCTCCATTTTAAGCTGCTCCATTACCTCCGGAGAACAAACTGCGCGGTCTGAAGTGATTGCTAATCTTAATCTGTTTTTGGCTACATCGCTGCTGTTCTCGGAACCTTTAAAAAAGTTAGATATAAATCCCATGTTCTGCCTCCATATACTACATACTTATCATTTCAATGCCACTATCCACAGCCGGCTCCCCCAAAAAAGAGCATAGCCAGACAGCAGCATTACAGTTTCTTTTATGACTTTTTAAAGATTGCTTTGAATTTTTCAAAAAAGCTCTTTGTTTCCTCCAGATCAAGAAACGGAACTTCTTCTCCGAGTACACGTTTACAAATATTCATATATGCCTTTCCTGCCTTTGCCTCAGAACCAACTAACGGCTCACCGGTGTTTGTCGCAATGACAATCTGCTCATCATCCGGAACCACTCCAATCAGGTCAATTCCAAGAAGCTCCACCACATCCTCGCTGGAAAGCATATTTCCTTCCCTTACCATATCGGTACGAAGACGGTTTACGATCAGGTGATTATCCCTGATATCATTTGCATCTAAAAGCCCGATAATACGGTCCGCATCACGAACCGCAGATACCTCCGGTGTCGTTACGATCAAAGCGCGGTCTGCTCCTGCAATCGCATTTTTAAATCCCTGCTCAATGCCCGCAGGACAATCCATCAGTATGTAATCAAACTCATCCCTTAATTCATCTGCCAGCTTTTTCATCTGCTCCGGTGAAACAGCAGTCTTGTCCTTTGTCTGTGCAGAAGGTAAAAGGTAAAGATTCGGATATCTCTTGTCCTTGATCAGTGCCTGCTTGATTCTGCAGGTATTTTCCACAACATCCACTAAAGTATATACAATACGGTTCTCTAACCCCATAACAACATCCAGGTTACGAAGTCCTATATCCGTATCAATCAGAACAACTTTTTTCCCAAGCATGGCAAGACCTGTCCCAACATTTGCCGTTGTCGTTGTCTTACCTACGCCGCCTTTACCTGATGTGATTACAATAACCTCTCCCATAATAGCTTATCCTCCTAAAATGCATATATTATTTTTATTATAACAAATCTTTTTCAAAAAATCTATAACCGGATATCGTTCATGACATCTTTATCCAAGGGTTCAATATAAATATTTCCTTCTAACCAGAATGCAATCTTTGTTTCCTTCAGATGATTCCTCTCCGGTTTATCCGGTGATCTGGCAATCGTATCCGCAATCCTTATCTGAATTGGCTGCATATCAAGAGCTACGACAAACGCATTGGTATTTCCATCTGCCCCTGCATACGCATTTCCCTTTAATGCACCTAAAATAATGATATTGCCTTTGGAAACGACCTTCGCACCAGGCTTTACATCTCCAATAATGATAATACTGGTTTCCACATCAAGTACCTGGCCGGAACGCAGGCTTCCTTTAAAAAACTGTCCGGAATTTGCCTCCTTTTCAATCAGTGTACGCTCCATGGATTGACGAAACGCCTGCTCCATAGCTGGATCATCTTCCATAATACAGACAATATTCAGATTGCAATGCCTGTGAATCACATCCACCAGCTCCAATTTCTGTGCCTCAGTCAGCCTGCGTCCCTGAAAAGTGATTGCTTTCTGGGCAGCTCCCAAAAATTCAGCAGAAGTCCTGAATTTTTCTGCGACATCCAGTTTTAATTCGTCATAACTTATCTTGTCATCTAATACCAGAATGATGCCGGATCTGGTTCCCTTCATCACAACCGTATTTTTCATCTGATACCTCCATTTCTTTATTTTGTCAAAGCTTTGTATCGGCCTCATATAATGCCAAATGCTTTCGTGACAGTATTTTAATCTACCTGATTTGTACTAACCTCAGGCATCTTTACTTTTCCTGAAACCTTTTTCTTATCCTTGTCAAAATAATATTTATATACATCTCTTGCTGTCTGTGCAGCATTCGCAGATGAATATCCATTTGGTATTACGCAGGTTACTGAAATTTCCGGCTGTTCATAAGGAGCATAAGACATAAAATACGCATTGTTCGCATGGTATGCATTTAACTGTGCCGTACCCGTTTTTCCTGCCACCTTTACGTCCAGTCCGCTGTACATTCCACGTTCTGCACTGTTCGGACCGTTTGCCACCAGATACATTCCATGGTGAATATTATCCCATGTAGATTTTGAAATGGACACCTTATTCCGAACCTTTGCCTTCTTTTTTACAATTGTTTTTCCTTTGATATCCACTACTTTTTTTAATAAGGTCAGATTAAAACAAGTACCATTATTGGCAATTGTTGTAACATACCGCGCAATCTGAGACGGAGTATATGCATGGGTCGCCTGTCCGATTGCCGAACGGACCACATCTGTTTTTGAAAACTTTGGACTTACCTCTGCAAGCTCAATTCCTGATTTTTCTGTCAGCCCAAACATTTCTGCATATTTTTTCAATCTCAAAAGTCCTCTTTTATCGCTGACCGTATGCTTCTTCTCATTTCCATAACCTAAACGGTATCCAACCGTATAAAAGAAATAGTTGCAGGAGGCTTCGATTGCCGTTGGAACCCTGAGTGCACCATGCCCTGACTTTTTCCAGCAGCTCGGAGACGGATTGATATGTGTAAATTTTACCTTATCATATATGACGGTGGATGGTGAAATCACACCCTCCTCCAGTCCTGCCACAGAAGAAACAATCTTAAATGTGGAACCCGGCGCAAGTTCCTGCTGAACCGGACGGTTAAGGAGTGGAGAAGATGCTGCCTGGGTCAGATAGCTGTAAAAATATTCTGAATCCACCTGATTTGCCATTTTATTATTGTCATAGCCCGGATAGCTGACCATTGCTTTTACCGTACCATCATGTACATCTGTCACGATAAGTGAACCGGAGCATGGCTCCAGACCAAGTCTTCCCGGTGTAATCTCTAAAGTTTTTATTTTCTTTATCAGGAAGGAATATGGAGAAATCACCCCTCTCTCCAGCTTTTCGTACTCCTGTGCATTATATTTGATATCTCCCTGATCAAATAACAAAAGACAGCAATCCCTGCCGGACAGCTCCATATTATGGATCAGATAGCTGTACACCATTTTGGGATAAGTCACATCATTTTCCAAAAGCTCCATTCCATAATCCAGAAGTTTTTTATAAATTTCTTCGGAGCTGAAATAGCTTTCTCCAATACTCAGCACACTTAAATCTACCCAGTTTTTTGTAATGGCATATTGTAAAAAGCTGCTTAAACTGATTTTTCCGGAAGTATATTTGATAAATACCGGATCCTCCGTATCCACATCATCCACCAGAATGACCCTTTCATCCTTTAATACTTTATAAAAATAATCTAAAAAATCTGCCATGGAATCAGAAACATCTTTTTTAGTTGTCTTGCTGTCCACAGCAAGAAGCTTCCTTAACTCTTTTTTGATTTCCTTTGACTTGCTCTTGTATTTTTTATACGTCTGTTTTTCCAGCGCGGAGGAAGTCTTTTCCGTAAATTTTGTGGAATCAATGATATTATTTTCAATCAGTGCACTGTAAACATCATAAATCGGCACTTTGATCCTGGAAGCGGACTGCCCTTTGCTTCCTGCGCTCTCACTGTTGTTTATATTGGCAATCAGCACACCTGCAATGTGCTCCTCCAGCAAATGATAACATTCCTTTTGAAGCTCTGAATCAATGGTCAGGTACACATCATCTCCGGAAATCGGATCGACCTTATTCGAGGTCTTTTCAATACGACCTGTATTTTCATTTATGGTCAGATGCTCCTGTCCCTTTGTGCCACATAAATATTCTTCAAAGCTGTTTTCCACACCTGTAATTCCTATCTGGTCCGATACGCTGTATGGAGTATTCGGATCCTTTTCCTTCAGCTCCTCCAGACGCTCTGTTGTTACTGCGCCGGTATACCCCAGAATATGCGCAAAATATTCACCATCATTATAGACCCTTGTGGTATCTTCATCAATATCTATTCCCGGCAGCTCCGTATTATTTTCTTTAATGGCTGCCACCGTCTTATCATTTACGTCCGATGCCAGCACAATGCTCTGATAAGAACGGAAACGGTTGATGAACATGGCATAACGTACTGCCATGATCTTCAGCGTCGTATCCCTGTCATATTTTTCATCAATTAAAAATTTAGGGCTGTTCGCACTATTGTCAGAACGCAGGAAATCATATACCTCCTGTGCGGTCATATCCCTCTGTTCCTGGTTCAGCTGCGCAACTTTTGTACCAAATGCCTCTGCCTTAAAACGTAACAATGCATTTCCGGAAACTGTGAACCGGGCACGTCCTTTATTGTCAAATTCAATATAAAATTCCAGCGACAGGGAACAGTCATTTTCCTCCAAAAGCTGTAAAAGATAATAAATCATGGCATTTTTCTGCTCTGAAGTAAGCTTTGAGGAAATTGCATTTGAAGAATATATGACATTATAAGACAACTTATTATATGCCAGAAGATTTCCGTTGCAATCATAGATATTTCCTCTGGAAGCACTGATTTCCCTGACCTTTTCATCTAACTTCGCTGTCTGTGCCGTATAAGTTTCCGAATCCGTAATCTGAAGCTGAAACATACGATTCACTACCACAGACATTAACAGCACAAAAACAACCCCGACCGGCAGAAGTCTGGAATTGAAGAACGCCGTAATGTACTCTTTTAGTGTATCAAGCATATTGTTTCACCACCTTTTATTTGATAATAGAGGATACTATGAATACAGCTTGTTTTCCTGTTCAAAAGATACCTCCTCCGGAGGATAAAGCTTTCCATCCAGCCAATGGATAAACTTATAGATGAAAATCCCAAAAAAAATGGTATAAATGGTTTCTGGAATCATAATTGTAAAAAAATACGAAAAAAAATTCAAACGCCCTCTCATTAAAAACATACAAATATAAAACAAAATGCCATACAGAAGATCACTGACCGCAATCGCCGTAAGCGGAATGGAAAGGTCATCTTCAAAATAAAGCTTATTCGCAATGCCATTGAAATAGCCAATCACAACAAAAATAAAAATACAGATTCCTATTACATCATTGTACATCAGATCCATGAGGCTTCCACAGATAAAGCCGGTGAACAATCCAAATTTTCTTCCTCTCATAAAGCCCGATGTAGCCGTCAGCACAATCAGAAGATTCGGAATCACATTCAAAAGCTGGATATGTGGAAATATTGTGGTCTGCATCAGAAAGCTTACAATGATCATAAAAAACATGTACACATATCGCTTCATTTTAATATCTCCTCTAATTCATTGGATGCCTTCACCTCTGTAATCACAAACACCATATTGATACTGCTGAAATCTACGATTGGTGTTAAATGACCGGTCTGGGTAACATTCGATGTATCTTTTTCCAAATCCCTGATATATCCGATTGGAATTCCCGGCAGGAATTTATAACTGAGCTGTGAGGTCACGACCTCTGCCCCGTCTTCAATCTCTGCATTTTTGTCTATTCCGCTGACAGAAATATATCCGTTCTTCATCAGCTCCAGATCACCGCTTACGATGCAATTTTCCGAGCTGTCCAGAATGGTGCCGTACACCTCGCTGTCATCATCTATAATGGAACGGACCTTTGCATATGAATTATTCACACGAATTACAATTCCAACCAGTCCCTCTCCTGCCATGACGTTCATGTTCTTTTTTATGCCATCCTTTGCCCCTTTGTCAATAATAAAAGTATTGCTCCAGTTATCCGGGTCACTGCTGATGATCCTTGCCGCCACCTTTGGCAGGTTTGCATACTGCTCGTCCACCTGATAAAGCTTTCTGAAATTATCCAACTCATACTGGTTCTGCCTGAGCTGTTTATTTTCAACAGAAAGCTCGTCTATTTTTTTCTTAAGCTGTTCATTTTTCTTTACCTCTGTCTGTAAAGTCGTAAAATATTTTCTCTGTCCTGCAATTTTCTCTCCTACTGTATTGATTCCCTTCTGCATTGGAGCAATCACATTTTCGACTACAGAACGTATGGGAACCATCTTATCCTCAAACCGATAGGAAATAATCCCGATGACCACACAAAAAAACAAAATGATCATTAAAATATATTTTGGATCAATGGTTATTTTTGTTTTCTTACGCATACCACTCCTCCATTCACTATATTTCCAACGGAACGGCATACCGTTCTGCTTCCCTCGGATGCTCAGAAAGATATCCTATTCCCTTTGCCACAGTTTTTTCCGCAAAGCTTACCGTGTTGACACGTATATTTACCTGATTGGCAAAATACTGGTCCAATCCTGCAATCTGGGCGGTCCCGCCTGTTAAGAAAATCCCCCTCTCCCTGATTTCTGAAGAAATTTCAGGTGGGGTATGTTCTAACATGGAACGTGTTTCCGAAGTCATCTTTGCAAAAATATCCCTTGTCAAAGGATAGATTTCATCTGCGGAAACAGTAATCTCCTGTGGAAGTCCCCGAATCACATCCTGACCTGCCACAGTAACCGAATCATGTAAGAGCTCTGTAGATACCAGCGATTTTTTTACATGTTCGGCTGTTTTCAGCCCAATCATAAAATTATATTGTTTTCTAATGTAATTCTGAATGCTTTTATCAAAATCATTCCCACCATAAGGAAGCAGCCTGGAAACTACGATTCCTCCCAGCGATAAAACAGATATTTCCGTTGTATCTGCACCAATATTTACAATCAGAATCCCTCTCGATTTTTCAACATCCATGCCAAGTCCATATGCATCAGCAACCGG
>CADBMP010000348.1 GCA_902795775.1 uncultured Lachnospiraceae bacterium
AGAAGTCGGATTATTTTTTTAAAAAAGTGAAAAAAGTGTTTGCAGAGGATGATCTGACAATCGCAAATTTTGAAGGGACACTTACAAAAAGAGGGAGCCGTCAACCAAAACGCTTTGCGTTCCGCGGGGATCCTTCGTATGTAAATATTTTAAAAAAGGGAAAAATTGAGGCAGTATCTTTCGCAAATAATCATTGCAGGGATTTTGGTGAAGTGAGCTATCAGGACACCAGAGCAGTTTTTGAAAAGGAAGGGATTTCCTATGCTTCTTACAGTAAAGTGGCGATTTACAAAACGAAAGGAAAAAGGATTGGAATGATCGCAGTCAATGGGCTGGAGGGGCTATATGGCAGCAAAAGGCTCGTTCTTTCCGGCATAAAGAAGTTGAAAAAGAAAAAAGCGGATCTGATCATTGTAAGCATGCATGCGGGAATAGAGCATACATCAAGACTGGATGGCACACAGAGAGCACTTTCGCATTATGCTGTTGATCATGGTGCAAATCTGGTGCTGGGGCATCATCCCCATGTGATTCAGACGATGGAAAAGTATAAGGGAAAATTCATTGTTTACAGTTTGGGAAATTTCTGTTTTGGCGGAAACACGAATCCTTCAGATAAGGATACCATGATCTATCAGCAGACATTTCACTTCAGAGGAAAGAAACTGAAAAAGAAGACGGAAGTGAAGCTGATTCCATGCTCCTTATCTTCTAAAACGTATATCAATGATTACCAGCCAAAGATTGCAGATAAGAAACAGGCGGACCGCATTTTTTCAAGAATGAAAGGTTATAGCCCGACGGTGAAAATCAGCAGGGGAAAAGGAAAAATCAGAAATTTTATTTGTAAATAAAAACGAAGATATGGAAAAAGAATTGCAGGGATTCAGGATGAATCGTATTGCTTATCACTATTGTTTTAGTGGTAAGCTTTTTGACTTTATAGAAAACTTTGTTTTCTATAAAAATGTATACAGGTGCGAATGAAGAACGTTCTACAGTGGAGCATTTATGGCACGAAAGAAGTTCTGTGAAGAATTTGAATGTGGTGTACTTGGAACGTTCTGTGGAGATTCTTATAGGAAAGGATGGGAGAGAGCTTGAAAGGGTTGTGGAAATATTTAAGGGAATATAAAAAAGAATGTGTATTAGGACCTCTTTTTAAACTTTTGGAGGCCGTTTTTGATCTGACCGTACCGGTGGTAACGGCAATGATTATTGATAAAGGGATTGCGCACAGGGATAAAGAAATGGTGCTTTGCTACGGAGGAGTACTGGTGCTTTTGGCGGCAATCGGCCTTTTGTGTTCTATTACGGCACAGTATTTTGCGGCAAAAGCGGCAACCGGATTTGCTGCAAAGCTAAGGTATGCCCTTTTTAAACATGTGGAAACGTTGTCTTTTACGGAAATGGATGAAGTGGGAACGTCCACGCTCATTACACGCATGACCAGTGATGTGAATCAGCTCCAGTCCGGCGTCAATATGGCATTGCGGCTTTTCCTGCGTTCACCCTTCATTGTTTTTGGCGCAATGATCATGGCATTTACGTATGATTTTGAAATTGCATTGATTTTTGTGGCAGCGATTATTTTGCTAAGTGTGGTGGTTTTTGGGATTATGGCGGTTTCTACACCGCTTTATAAAAAGACACAGGGGATTTTAGATCATGTGCTTCAGAGCACAAGGGAAAATCTGACCGGGGTTCGTGTGATACGTGCGTTTTGCAGGGAACCTGAGGAGGAAGAAGAATATCGGGGAAAAACAGTTTTTTTGATGAAAGCGCAGATGTTTGTGGGCAGGATTTCTGCCCTGACCAATCCGTTGACGTATGTGATTGTCAACGCTGCACTCATTCTTCTTTTATGGCGTGGTGGTTTCCGGATTCAGGCGGGTACGTTGAAACAGGGAGAAATCGTGGCACTGGTCAATTATCTGTCGCAGATTCTGGTGGAGCTTGTGAAACTTGCAAATACGATTGTTCTTACCAATAAATCGTTGGCGTGTGCGGAACGGATCGAAGGAGTATTTTCGCTTACGTCTTCCTTAGAGGACCATTCCAGGAAGAATCATTCCCGTCCGGGAGAAAAAACGGATTTTCAGAAAGATGAGGGAGAGAAAAAAAATGCTTTCGTGTCTGGGGAAAAACAGCAATCTGCAGGGACAGAAAAATCTGTGAAGACAAAACTGGTTTTTGAACATGCCTCCCTTTGTTACAAGGGAGCATTGGAACCTTCCATCCAGAATGTGAATCTGGAAGTAAAGGAGGGTCAGGTCATTGGTATCATTGGCGGGACCGGTTCCGGGAAGAGTACTCTCATTTCCATGATTCCCAGATTTTATGATGCCACAGAGGGAAATGTTTTTGTGGATGGAAGAAATGTTAAGGAATGGGATTTAGAAAAGCTTAGAAAAAAAATCGGTATTGTGATGCAAAAAGCAGTGCTTTTTAAAGGCAGCATCCGGGAAAATCTTTTATGGGGAAATGAAGATGCCACAGAGGAAGAGATGGTGGAAGCATTGAAACTTTCGCAGGCATGGGAGTTTGTACAGAAAAAGGAGAAGGGGCTGGACAGCTTTATAGAACAGGGAGGAAGAAATCTTTCCGGCGGGCAGAAACAAAGACTTGGCATTGCAAGGGCACTGGTCAGAAAACCGGAAATCCTGATTTTTGATGACAGTACATCAGCACTGGATTATGTAACAGATGCGAAACTTGAGCAGGGGTTAAAAACGCTTTCTTACCATCCGGTCATTTTTATGGTTTCACAGCGCACATCTTCCATTCGCCATGCAGACCAGATTCTGGTGTTAGAGGATGGGCAGGTGCTGGATGTGGGGACGCATGGGGAACTTTTGGAACGCTCTAAAGAATACAGGGAGATTCATGAGTCGCAGTATAAAAATGTTGGAGAGGAGGCGGCAGATTTTGCGTAGGAACATACGTGAACTCCAGCATATAAAAATCAGAGAGGAGGCCGTAGGTCATGCGTAGAAAAAAAGATTTGGCGGGACCGGCAGGGCAGGAAAAAAATAATATAAAAAAACGACAGAAAAAAACAGCAGCGAAGGTACTTTCTTATATCAGGCATTATTTTTTTCTGGCGGTGCTGTCCCTTCTTTTTGCCGCCGTCAATGTGGTGACAGCGTTATATCTGCCAATGCTTACCGGAGATGCAGTAGATACCATGTTAAAAAAAGGTGCCGTTGATTTTATTCTTTTAAAGGAACTTTTGGTGCGGATGGGAATCGTAATCGGAATTGCCGGGGCATCCGGCTGGCTGATGAGCATTTGTAACAACCGGATTACGTATTGTGTAGTGCGTGATATCAGAAGGGATGCGTTTGGAAAACTGCAGAAACTTCCGTTAAAATATCTGGATGGTCATCCGGTGGGCGATCTTGTGAGCCGGATGATCGCGGATGTGGACCAGTTCGCAGATGGACTTTTAATGGGATTTACACAGGCATTTACCGGAGTGCTCACAATCCTTCTGACTTTAGTATTTATGCTTCGGATCAACGTTTGGATCACGCTCGTGGTGGTGCTGGTGACGCCGCTTTCGTTCTTTGTGGCAGCGTTCATTGCCGGGCGGACGAGCCGGATGTTCCAGAAACAGTCTGAGGCAAGGGGAATACAGACGGATCTGATTGATGAAATGATTGGGAACCAGCAGACGGTCCAGGCATATGGATATGAAGGAAAAGCATTGGAGCGGTTTGGAGAGATCAATGATAAACTGGAGAAATATTCCCTGAAGGCCACTTTTTTTTCTTCGCTTGTCAATCCTTCCACCAGATTTGTCAATAATATTGTTTATGCGGGGGTAGGGATTACCGGTGCTTTTTTTGCAATAAATGGGAGCTTAACGGTAGGTGGGCTGTCCTGTTTTTTGAGTTATGCGAACCAGTACACGAAACCTTTTAACGAAATTTCCGGTGTCATTACGGAGCTCCAGAATGCGTTGACCTGTGCGGGCAGGGTATTTGATCTGATAGATGCAGAGGAGGAAACGGATGACGGCCATGCAAAGGAGCGCATTGAAAAAACAGAAGGAACGGTGCAATTAGAACATGTAGATTTTTCATATGTGCCGGACCAGCCGCTCATACAGGATCTGAATCTGTCTGTAGAGTCTGGAAAGCGTGTGGCAATCGTGGGACCAACCGGATGTGGAAAGACGACGATGATCAATTTAATTATGCGTTTTTATGATGTCAATGCCGGGAGAATCTGCATCGACAGAAAGGATATCAGGAAACTTTCAAGAAAGAACCTGCGCAGCCAGTATGGAATGGTTCTGCAGGAAACGTGGTTAAAGGATGGGACGGTGCTTGAAAACTTGATGTTTGGAAAGGAGGATGCAACGAGGGAGGAGGTCATGGAGGCAGCAAAGCTTTCCCATGCGCACAGCTTTATCAAAAGGCTGCCAAAAGGGTATGATACGGTGATCCGGGAGAATGGGGAAAATCTTTCCCAGGGACAGCGGCAGCTTCTGTGCATTGCCAGAGTATTTCTTTTAAAGCCGCCAATGCTCATATTAGATGAGGCGACTTCTTCCATTGATACCAGGACAGAAATGAAGATTCAGAGTGCATTTGGAAGGCTGATGGAGGGCAGGACCAGTTTCATTGTGGCACACAGGCTCTCTACCATTCAGAATGCCGATATCATCCTTGTTATGAAAGACGGAAAAATCGTGGAGCAGGGAAATCATGAGAGTCTGTTAAAGCAGGACGGATTTTACGCAGAGCTGTACCGGAAAATTTGACTGCAATCAGCAAGCAGTTATTTTTGGGGAAGGCTGAACAGTTACGGATGGTGGTCGAATCTTTTTTGCTGTACTTGCATAAAATCCTAAATTATTATATACTAGACTTATTATGGCTTTTTGGATTGTGTGAGGAAAGGGCTGTCATTCGGCAGTCAGGGGAGAGTGGAATGGAGAAAAAGGAATGGCGTATTCTGGCCGCCCTAAGTGTTGTAATTCTTTGCCTGGTATTTTTAAGCTGTATTCCTTTTTCAGGGCAGACCGGAATCAGTACCGGGCAGGATGTTCGTGCGGAGCAGGGCTGGAAGGCGCACAGGGAAGAAACGCAGGAAAACAGGGAAGAAAAAGAATCAGAAGCAGAGGAAGGAACAGGAGAAAAAAAAGAGACGGGGCTGGAGGTTTCTGGTTTTGAAGAAGATGTAAAAAAGGCAAAAGAAGCGGAATGGACAACCCTTGAGCAGAAAGAAAAAAATTATATTAAGCTGCCGAAAAAAAATACAAAAAAAAGCCGGGAAGTATATCTTCAGGAGCATTATATGGCTTCTCAGATTATTTTGGATATAGATGGGGCATCGCCGGGCAGTTACAAATATTCAGATATAAAGCGGAAATTTCTTGGAAAGTCATATTCCGGAAAATTAAAACAAGAGGAGCTGTTAAAAAATCTGGAAATTAAGCAGGTTCGCGGAAAGGGAAAAACAAAGCTCCGGCTGATTTTTACCTTTCAGAATATCTTTGAGCCGGTACTTTATGAAACCGGCAATGCTTATTATGTGACACTTAAAGAGCCGGACAAGGTGTATGATAAGATTGTAGTGGTTGATGCCGGGCATGGTGGTATGGATGAGGGAACTTCCTCGTGGGATAAAAAAGATGATGAAAAAACATATTCCCTTACCACTGTAAAGCATTTAGTAAAAAAGCTGCGTGAACATTTTAAAGGAAAGAAAGTCAGGGTCTACTGCACCAGGACGACAGATATGAATTTATCCAAATACAGCAGGGTCACGTTTGCAAATAAGCTTCATGCGGATTTGTTCGTCAGTATTCATTGTAATGCGTCTGAAGCAGGGGAGCATTATATCAGTGGTCTGGAGACGCTGTATGCCAATGTTCCGTTAAAATACGGCTCCCTGACGGGAAAAAGGCTGGCGCAGATCATGTTAGATGAGCTTTCTGCTGTTACCGGAAGGGAAAAAAGGGGAATCATAGACCGGGAGGGATTGTATATTCTTAGAAATTCCAAGGTGCCAGCTACAATTGTTGAGGTGGGATATATGACAAATCCGTCTGATATGGAGTTCATGAAATCAGAAGAGGGGCATGAGAAAATCGTTAAGGGACTTTATCAGGGAATCATAAAAGCATTGCGGTACGGTTCACATTGACGGGATAATAGTTTTTTGCCGACCGCAAAAAAGATATATTTTGTGTCCTGTTATGCTTTTTTGTATAAGGACAAAGGGGGAGCATAAAATGAAAAGAAAGATTATTGTGGCAACAGGAAATGAAGGAAAGATGAAAGAAATCCGGCAGATTTTAGGGGAAGAAAATATTACATTTTCTTCTTTGAAGGATGAAGAACTGCTGGATGTGGAAATCATAGAAGATGGAAACAGCTTTGAGGAAAATGCAGTCATCAAAGCAAAGAAAATTTCTGAAATTACCGGACAGATGGTGCTTGCAGATGATTCCGGCCTGGAGGTGGATTATCTGGACAAAGCACCCGGGATTTATTCTGCCAGGTATTTAGGCGAGGATACTTCATATACGGTAAAGAATCATCACATCATCCAGGAACTTCAAGGTGTGCCGGATGAAAAAAGAACCGCCCGGTTCGTGTGTGCAATGGCATGCGTATTCCCGGATGGACAAAAGATTACAACAAAGGGCGTGATCGAGGGTAGAATCGGGTATGAGGAAAGGGGAGAAAATGGTTTTGGTTATGACCCCATTTTTTATGTACCTGAGTTTGGATGTACAACGGCAGAACTTTCCCCGGAAGAAAAAAATAAAGTCAGCCACAGGGGAAGGGCCCTTACGGCAATGTATCAGGAATTAAAAAGCAGAGGGATATTATGAGCAGGAAAATATTAGTGGTGAGTGATTCGCATGGATACAATGGAAATTTATTAGAAGCACTTTCACATTTTGGAAAAAATGGTAAAGATTTAGAAATGTTGATTTTTCTTGGGGATTCACAGGGGGCATTAGAAGAACTGGAGGGGTTTGTAGCATGTCCGGTAAAGGCAGTACGAGGAAATTGTGATTATGGTTCAGATGCACCTCTCGTGGATTTTGTGGATATTGATGGTGAAACAGCAATGATTACGCATGGTCACAGATATGGCTGTAATTCTTCTACAGAGACGTTAGTGGATGTGGCAGAGGCGAACGGTGCTTCCATTGTGATGTATGGTCATACGCATATTCCGCTTGTTACGTCAGAAAATGGCATAACGGTCTTAAATCCCGGCAGCATCTCGCGGCCAAGACAGGACGGTGGGAAACCTACTTATTTAGTTATTACCATAGAAGATGACGGGAGAAAAAATTTTGTGGTGGTAGAGATGGGATAGAATAAGAGTTTCATTATGGAAAAAGGAAACCACAGGGGAGGAGGCGAAATAAGTGGAATTAACGGATGGGGAGTTTGAACGTATCGTCAAATATATCCAGGGACGGTACGGGATCGATCTGAGTGCCAAAAGAGTTTTAATTACGGGGCGTCTGGAAAATTATCTGTTAAGGGAAGGGTATTCGAGTTATCATGATTATCTTGTCAAGGTAGAACAAAATCCAAATGGTGAGGAAGCAAGGAATTTAATCAATGTCCTTACAACGAATCATACATATTTCATGCGGGAATTTGAACATCTGGAATATTTAAAAAATGTGATTCTTCCCTGGATACGGAAAAAAGAACTTTCAAGGGGAAAGGATGTCAGAATATGGTCAGCAGCATCCTCAACAGGAGAGGAGCCATATATGATCCAGATGGTCTTACAAGATTTTTTTGCTCTGGATCCGGGCTGGGACACACAGATTTTAGCGACGGATATTTCAACCAGGGTACTGCAGAAAGCAAAAACAGGGGTGTATTTAAAAGAGCAGTTACAGCCGGTACCGGATGCATGGAAAAGGAAATATTTTAAATCAATTGGTCCGGAGCAGTACCAGGCAGTACCGGAGCTTCGGAAAAAAATTGTATTCCGGCAGTTCAATTTGATGGATGAAATTACATTCAAAGGATTGTTTCATGTGGTATTTTTAAGAAATGTCATGATTTATTTTGATGAAGAAAGAAAACGGCAGCTTTTGGACCGTATATATAAACATATGGTAAATGGGGGCTATCTTTTCATAGGGACAACAGAAAGCATTGATAAAAGTGCAATGTCATTTAAATATGTCCAGCCTTCCATTTATAGAAAAGTTGTGGAGGGAATGGAGCTATGAAACAGATAAAGGTTTTAGTGGTGGATGATTCGGTAATGTTCCGGCAGATGATTTCGCAGGCGGTAGATTTGGCTCCGGACATGACAGTTGTGGCAATGGCGGCGGATCCTTTTCAGGCAAGGGACATGATTTTGCGTTTTGAGCCCGATGTTATGACTTTGGATGTGGAAATGCCAAAAATGAGCGGGATTGAATTTTTAAGAAAGCTGATGCCACAGTATCCGCTGCCGACCATTATGTTAAGTTCGCTTAATTCAGCAGTATTTGATGCACTGGCTGCAGGGGCTGTGGATTTTGTAAATAAACCGCAGAATATGCGGCCGGAGGAGCTGAACAAATGGGTAGATGAGGAACTTCTGGTCAAGATACGCGCAGCAGTGACGGCAAAGGTGGGAGACAGAGGGGGGAGGCCGTTGCCGGGAAAGCTGCCTGCAGGAAGGACAGTACCGCTTCCGACATCTGCAAACGGCAGGGAATATAAAAATAAAATTTTGGCAATCGGGGCATCCACCGGCGGTACAGAAGCTATTTATAATGTGGTCAAAGATCTGCATGGTGATATTCCGGGGACGGTCATGGTACAGCATATGCCGCCCGGATTTACAAAGATGTATGCAGACCGGCTTGATACCCAGTGCGAGGTCTGCGTCAAGGAGGCCCAGGATGGCGACTTGGTGGAACGTGGAAAAATCCTTCTGGCACCGGGAGATTTCCAGATGCGTCTGGTAAAAACAGGAGGGGTTTACCGGGTGGAAGTAAAACCGGGAGATAAAGTCAGCGGGCACAGACCGTCTGTGGATGTTCTGTTTGATTCCGTAGCGAGGGTGGCTGGCAGTAATGCTCTTGGTGTTATTTTGACCGGAATGGGAGCGGATGGTGCAAAAGGGCTCCTTGCTATGAGAAAACGAGGAGCAAAGACGCTTGGTCAGGATGAAAAGACATGTGTGGTGTATGGAATGCCAAAGGTTGCGTTTGACATTGGCGCGGTGGAGCGGCAGGTTCCATTGGATAAGATGGCAGGGACCATATACAGTGTGTTAAATTCCATGCCGTAGGGAAATGGTTTCATGCCCTGCTCTCTGAATTTGATCTTTGGTGCGTTAGTGAACAGTTATAGCCGAAGGCAATCGGCCCTACTGACGTGTGAAGTGTAACTAATAAATACTTTTTTTACAAAAAAATAAGGATAAACTTTGCGTTATTCTGTATTTTGTTATATAATAAAAATAATAGGTATTTAGGCGTAGTAAAAAAGAAAAATCAAGAAAATGGAGGAATAATTATGAGAACATTAATTGCAGAGGATGATTTTGCCAGCAGGAAATTTATGCTTAAATTTTTATCAAAGTATGGGGAATGTGATCCTACGGTAGATGGAATGGAAGCAGTGGATGCGTATTTGATGGGGTTGGAAGCAGATATGCCATATGATTTGGTCTGCCTTGATATTATGATGCCGAAGCTGGATGGTTATCAGGCACTGAAAGCCATCAGGGATATTGAAGATGAAAGAAATATTCCGGAAAATAAGCGTGCAAAGATTATTATGACCACTGCCTTGAATGAAGGGGCAAATGTGAACAGGGCTTTTGATCTGGGCTGTGTGGCGTATGCGGGAAAACCAATCGATCAGGCAAAGTTTGAAAATGTATTGAGGAAACTGGAGTTGATCTGATACAGAACGGACACCGGCAGGTGGAAAAAATAAAAGAAAAGGCGTGGAAGGGAGGATTCTATGGCAGATGATATGATTACGGAAGGTATGCTTGATATGTTCATCTTTGAAACAGAACAGGGTCTGGAAACCTTGGAAAATGTTGGCCTGGACAGCAGAGATGCCGGCGAATTTGATGATGATCATGTCAATGAAATCTTTCGTATAATGCATACGATTAAGGGAGCTTCTGCGGTCATGATGTACCAGAATATTGCAACATTGGCACATAAATTAGAGGATGTTTTTTATTTTATCAGGGAGAGCAAACCGGAAAATATCCCTCATGCAGAGCTTTTGGATTATATATTTGAAGTATCGGATTTCATCAATGGAGAGCTTGATAAAATAAAAGAAGGTTCTGATCCGGATGGAGAGGCAGATGAGTTGATTGCTAATCTGGATGCATATCTGAAAAAAATTCAGGGAAACTCCGGCGGCAGTAATGCGGGAGGTGCAGCCAAGAAAGAGGCAGTCGAGCCGGTTCACGCACTGGAGGAGGAAAAACCTCATTTTTACATTGCTCCGGTAGCCTCTGAGGATAGCCATTTTTATAATATTTATATCACATATAATCCGGATACGGATATGGCCAATATTAAGGCATATATTGCGGTCAATGCATTAAAGGGGATTGCGGAGGATATTTTATTTACGCCTTCTGACATTATCTCCAATCCGGATAGTGCAGCGGTAGTGTTGGAGTTTGGATTTAAGATTGCATTGCAGTCAACGGAAAAGGCAGATGTAATCATGGATCTGATCAACACCAGCTCAGGAATTGACCAGGTGGAGGTTAATGAGTGTACCAGTGATGAATTTTTAAAATTCTGCGCTGAGGCAGAGGCAGGAAATCATCCGGGCTCCTCAGCAGGTGAGGTGCTCTTGGGACCAATTGAGCAGCCAACGGTGCGTACTGACGCAGCAAAGCCGAAACCAAAGGAAATTTCTCTGACAGAAGAAGAGGAACAGGTCTCCGAAGCAAGAAAGGCAGAGCAGGCAGCGGAAAAGGAAAAGAAAAAAGCAGCCCTTCCAAAGAAAAAGAAACCGGTTAAGAAAGCAGAGACGCAGAGCTTTATCAGCGTCAATATCCAAAAGATGGATCTTTTGATGGATTTGATTGGGGAGCTTGTTATTGCGCAGTCTGTTGTGCTCCAGAATCCGGATCTGAAAGTACCTGGACTGGATCTTTCCAATTTCCAAAAGGCGGCAGTCCAGCTTACAAAAATTTCTTCTGAGCTGCAGGATGCGATTATGGCAATGCGTATGATGCCTTTGAAAAATACTTTCCAGAAGATGAACCGTATTGTATATGATACATCCAAAAAGCTTGGAAAGGACATTGAGCTTGAGGTAATCGGAGAGGATACCGAGGTAGATAAAAATATCATTGAACATGTTTCAGATCCGCTCATGCACCTGATTCGTAATTCTGTAGACCATGGGATTGAAAGTAATGAAAAACGTAAAGAAATAGGAAAGCAGGAAAAAGGAAAGATTGTTCTTGCGGCAAAAAATGAAGGCGGTCAGGTGTGGATCAGTGTATCTGACAATGGTAAAGGATTAAAGAGGGATGAAATCTTAGAAAAGGCAAAGAAAAACGGGCTTTTGGGAAACCGTTCCGAACGTGACCTGACGGATAAGGAAGTCTTTAATTTTATTACGCTTCCGGGCTTTTCTACAAAGAAGCAGGTAACGGAATATTCCGGCAGGGGAGTTGGAATGGATGTTGTGGTGAAAAATATCCAGGAGGTCGGCGGAGTATTGGAAATTGAAAGTGAAGAAGGAAAAGGCTCCACCATGACCATGAAGATTCCTTTGACGCTTGCGATCATAGATGGCATGATTTTTTCTGTGGCAGGCACGAATTTTGTATCTGCAACGAATGCAGTTTCTGAATTTATCCGGGTGGATGAAAAACAGTTGGTCATTGAGCCGGATGGTGAGGAATATGTCATGATTCGTGAAATATGCTATCCTTTAATTCGTCTGAACCGTTTTTATCATATGGCAAATTCCAAAGAAAAATTAAGCGATGGAATTGTCATCATCTTAAATCATGAG
>CADBMP010000349.1 GCA_902795775.1 uncultured Lachnospiraceae bacterium
GTCGGGCTTGCAGAGAATATTTCGCAGATGCCGATGGGATTGCAGACGATCGTAAGTGAAAACTGCAATACGATTTCCGGTGGACAGAAACAGCGGATCTTGATAGCAAGGGCACTGATCAATGAGCCAAAAGTCATCTTTTTTGATGAGGCGACCAGTGCACTGGATAATATCACACAGTCAAAGGTGTGCGAGACTCTGGAACGGATCCGGGCGACAAAGATTGTCATAGCGCACCGGCTGAGCACGATAAGGAACTGCAGTCGGATTTTGGTACTGGATCAGGGAAATGTGATCGAAGATGGCAGTTATGAGGAACTGATGGACAGGCAGGGGGTATTTTACCAGATGGCGAGCAGACAGATGATCGATTTTTAACTGCAAAAAAGTATGTAACACTCAAATAAAATCTGTGTATAAGCTTATATAACAAAAAATCAGTGCCGGCAAGAGATTTTGTTAGGAAAGAAATTATAGTTTTGGATGAAAGGTTTTCAATTTGAAAGTTTTCATAGCCTTCCGGTAGGACTGCACACATGCTGTGCAGTCCGTACAGCGCCAGACCGCTGTTTCTACGGTCTGTGTGCATCCGCCGGAGGCTGAAAAGTAAACCCACTTTCATATATGGTGGTATTAGAAGACTGACATGTGGGTTTACTTTGAAAGCATGGACAGAAAGGGGAGAGTGTTATGTTAAAGAATATGAAATCTGGATATAGGAAAATATCTCTTGTATTAGTACTGGTGATGGTGATGATGGCAGCAGTTTCTGCAGTTCCGTCAGGAAGAAAGGCAAAAGCAGCTTCAAAAGTTGACGGGAGTAAGATTGTGGCTCTGGCAAGAAGTTATGAGGGAAAGGTGCCGTATGTATGGGGAGGAACCAGCCTTGCAAATGGGTGTGACTGTTCCGGTTTTATCTGCCGTATTTATGAGAAATTCGGTATCAATCTGTGGGCGAACAGGACGAAACTTAGAAATGCAGGAACGAATATCGGAACGGATTTTTCTAAAGCGATTCCGGGCGATATTGTATGGTTCACCGGTCATGTAGGAATCTATGCCGGTATGAGCGGCGGGTATCCTATGATGGTCAATGAGATCGGTGGAAATGTATGTAATGTAAAGTATATGAGGGTTTCCTGGTGTACAGCTGCTTTACGAGGGATTATTCGCCTTCCTCAAATTTCAGGAGAAGGGGACGGAACAGGAGTTTTTGGTGATGTGAGCTTTTCTTCGTATAGTGTCGGGAACATTACCCAGACAAATGCTGTTCCTAAGTGTAGTATTTCGTACTCTGGAAACAGACCGTCCGAAGCAGGATTATATTTTGGTACGTCACAGGCAAATTTGAGAAAAGTAGCTAGTGATATGATCAATCATAATAAAAATCCATTTGATGCATGGTATGATCTGTTTTCCGAGGCAGGGGTAAGGCTTACAGCAGCGACACAGTATTATTATCAGTTCTATGTGGTAAAAGATGGGCAGGAATTTAAAAGTGCCATTAACAGCTTTACCACAAAACCGGAAGCTGTTAATGTGAGTTTCTATAATTACAGTATCAGCGGCGTGACGACCAATAATGCCGTTCCAAGATGCAGTATTTCATATTCAGGTGTAAAACCTTCTTCGGTGGGAATTTACGTGGGAACAAGTACACTGAATATGAAAAAGGCGGCAAGTGATGTGATCAACCATAATAAAAATCCGTTCGATGCCTGGTATAATTTGAGGACGGAGGGCGGGATGACACTGAAAAGAAATACCGTGTATTATTTTAGGTTCTATGCTGTGTTTAATGGAGTGGAGTATCAGAGTCAGACGTGCTACTTTGTGACGAAAAGGTAGATGTAGAAAGAGATTTAAAAATCAATCATATAACTGTCACAGAATTCCATATTTCATGGGTTTTGTGACAGTATAGGTTGTTGGAATGAGGTGAGTGAATTGGATAAACTTGAAAAAATTTTAGAGAGAGTAGGCGATTTGGTGGAGTTTGAGGAAAATTCATCAGAGGACGCGGATGAATTATCAGAAGATGATTTGGAACTTGTTTCTGCCGCAAGTGGAAAAACATGGCTGAGTTACCCTCAATTTTTGGATAAGATGGCTAAAGAAAATGAATGCAACTCGGATAAATAGGTAGGAGAATGAGTATGGGAAGAATTTTCAGAGGGTTTGGTTCAAGTGTAGAATGTATTGGTGTTTTTGAGGACGGATGCATATATGTTGGTATGTATGGCGGAAGAAAAATGGTCGGCAGATATCATCATGATTCTATTTATGATATGAATCAAGAGCAGCTGGGATATTATAACACAGATAATGGTTGTATTTATGAAGGAAAATCATATGGGAAGATCGTTGGAGAATTCGTAGAAGGTTATGTTTATGAGGGACAGTTAAAGCATGAGATAGTTGGAGTGAGTGAAAATATTATAGGTGCAGCGGCATTGTTACTGCTGCTAAGGGATACGTATGTATCGAATAGCATTTCTACGTGTCTTAACCATTCCTCCGTTAAGGATATATATAATGGGACTTTTGCATGGGATGAGAAACCTGGTGGGTATGCAAACGGTATTCCGAGAAGTCATAGAGATGGGGCGGCAAGGAATGTGCAGGAGCTTACGGCTGATATCCGTTGTCTTTCTGAATCGCTGCTTCTTGGGATTGACATGATTGCGATAAACAATTTTATATTTCCTATGGGAATGTTTGGGTATGCAATTCTTCTTGTGGCATTAGGTATTATCAATATTCATTCACTTAGCATCTTTTCTAAAAAAGAAAAAGATGTGGCAAATAAAAAAATGGCGATACAGGATATGGGGCAAAAATATAGACAGCATTTAAAAGATAATGTGTCAGAAAGAACAATGTCACAATATTGGTGTGAGGGGATTTTGTGGTTGGTGGGCGGTCCGATTTTACTAGTTGTATTGTTGATAACAAGGCATTATGTAATTGTTTCCATAGTGATGTTTTTTTGGCTGTACATGATGTGTGAGATAGATTTGTGGCTTACAACTTTGGCTTATAAGAATCGACTTTATAAGGACAAAAAAGCTAAGGAGATGAAATTAAAAGTGAAAGGTGGATACATCTATTTTTCCTGTGTTAATTCAAATTGTAGAAAGGGAATAAAAACACTAAGCGCACCTAGTGAAAAAAGGATAGAGTGTCCGTATTGCAAAACAAAATATATTATTGGTTCAGATTATGCGGATAAAATGGGCATATTTGATTTTTATAGAGGTTTGTGATGCAAAGGATTCAGGTGATTGGAGAACGTCTGAGGCAATGGAGGTAATCATACAATGATAAATAGAACAGTTGAGAATGACAGCTTGATTTTAGAAGAAAACGGAAAAGAACTTTTAAAGATTCATGAAAAGATTGAAAGCGGAGAAGCTGCTTTGGTTCTGGAGGGAAACATTTCAACGAGTGTAAGCCATGATTTTGAGGACGAACTTACATCTGTGGCTACGATCTGTAATCGGATAAACTTGGACTTTCATAAAATAGATGGCATATCCAGTGCAGGCATGGATGTTTTATTATCCATACAGAAACTGATGGATCAAAGAGAAGGAACACAGCTTAAACTAAAGGGATTGCAAAAAGGTGTATATAAAAGTTTTGAAGAATATGGATTTTTGGAATTGTTTGAAATTGAAGAATAAATGCTCGATGACCGAGATCATAAAATGCAGAAAATGAAAGTTTTTTTATTTACGTGTGAGGGAGAATGAAGACTATGAGATGTAATGCAAAACCATATCAAGATAAAGAACCATATTTTTTTGTCAGCTATTGCCATAAGGATTCACATAGGGTATTTCCTATAATAGAGAGATTGGCAAGGAAAGGATTTCGGTTGTGGTATGACGAGGGAATCCAGGCAGGCAGTGAGTGGCCGGAAATTATTGCCGAACATTTATATTCTGCGGATGCCTGTGTTATTTTCCTCTCAAATGAATATGCACAATCCCATAATTGCAGAAAAGAAACAAACTATGCAATTATGAAAAAAATACCAGTAATTGCGGTTTATCTGGAAGAAACACATCTATCTCCAGGAATGGAATTACAGCTGGGATTGATACAGTATGTGATGGAACAGAATGATTATGGAGTAGATGAAATATGTGAGAAATTAGGTGATTCTGAATTACTGAAAGAGTGTCTTGGGGAACCAGACCTTTCAATCAGTCTGCAGGATTACGAAAATTTTGTAGAGGAATCAGCTGATCTTTCGGAAGAAAAAAAGGAAAAATGGATTGATAGGTGGTTTAAAGAAAAAGTCAGAAAGCGAGAGAAGAAATCCGAAATATCAAGCGATAATTTGGAAGTAGAGATTCCGAAAAAAAGTAACATGGATGATGATCCGGTCACGGTATTGATGGGGAGCAGTGAGGACGATATCGAAACGGTCGCAGTAGAAAGTTTGAATGTATATTTTTATAGATGTAGTACTGGCGAAAAAATCAAACTGGCAGAGGGGTTGTCTAAAATAGGAAGATCATCTGAAAAATGCAGTCTCTGCATTGATGGAAATATTAAGATAGGACGAGAACATGCTGAAGTAAGGGTTATTGGTGGACATTGTTTTATCAAGGATCTATATTCAAGCAATCATACATATGTAAATAAAGAAAAAATCCAAGAGGAAAAAATCATGGAATTACATAGTGGAGATGAAGTGATGCTTGCGGATGAAGTGTTTGAGGTCATTATAGAAGAGGGGATGGAAGATAACCAAAATAGATTTTATTTGGTAGACTCAGGGAGTGGAGACAGGATTGAGATAGAAAAAGAATATTTTTCTGTTGGAAGATCAGATACAAAATCTGATTTTGTTATTAAGAATAACCCTAAAATCGGAAGGTGTCATGCTGTTTTTAGCATAGATAGGAAAAAGAGCAGAGTATGTGTGGCTGATCAGGATTCTAAAAATGGGACGTATGTGAATGGGGAAAAGATTTGCAGTGGTAAAGAGATTTGGCTAAAGGATGGGGATGAAATTATGTTTGCAGATCAAGTTTTTATATTCCATGTTAGCTGAATTCATATATGGAGGTACTTTATGATTACATATCATGCGATTAGTGAAGTAGGTGGAAGGGAAAAGAATGAGGACAATATTCTATGCTTTACAGGGCATCAGTGTTCCTGTTTTGCAGTGGCAGATGGTTTGGGAGGCTCGGTGCGTGGGGAAGAAGCCTCTGCTTTTGTGAGTAATACAATAAAAAATATTGTAGCTGAAACAGCATACAGTAGATGGGATACGAAAAATATTATTAGAGTATGTCAAAGTAAGTTATTAGATGAAAAAGCTGAGGGCAGGATGGGAAATACATTAACAACTTTAGTTTTGCTGCTGATCAGAGGGGATACAGTACAGTGGGGGCATGTAGGAGATTCCAGACTATATCTTTTTAAAGATGGAAAGCTGCAACAAAGAACCTATGATCACAGTTTGCCTCAGCTTTTAGTGGATGCCGGGGAAATAAGTGAGGATGATATCAGAATACATCCTGATAGAAATAAATTATTGAAGGTTTTGGGGCAAAAATGGAGAAAGGACGATGTAGATGTTTCTGAAATATATCAGTGCCTGCCGGAAGATGCTTTTTTGCTATGTTCAGACGGGTTTTGGGAAAATATTACAGAGGATGATATGGAAAAATGTCTTTCTAATGCGAAGGATGTGGTCTCATGGATAGAGGAAATGAAAATAATAGTGGCTGGATTGGGTGAAAAAAAGCGGTTGGATAACTATACTGCGATTGGAATATGGAACAGGTGAGGAGAAATATATGGAAGAACGTACAATATCCGGACTGGTTGA
>CADBMP010000350.1 GCA_902795775.1 uncultured Lachnospiraceae bacterium
AAAAGAAACGAAAAAAGCCGCCTACATCCAAAACCTTGAATATAAGCGGCTCTCCACACGAAATAATCAATTATTCCGTTTCATTATTCTGTTAGAAATCAGTTATACATCAAGAACAAAATCCATGTGTTTACTCACTACAGTTCCATAACCACTGAGACGTTCACACCGTCAGAAATTGCCTTTTTTGATCCGATTCTTGAATCGGTTTCTCTTTCTCGATCACTCTGAGAAAACATTATATGCCTCTCAAAGTGCCTAAAATCGAGGAGTTTTATGTATCGCTCGCGATACATTGATATCATTTCCTCTGCAGCATTGCCACGCACTCTACATGCCCTGAAAATCCAAACATATCACACGCCCGCACTTTTTTTAATTCATATTCTCCCTCACACAGATATTTCAAGTCCCTTGCCAGCGTTGCCGGGTCGCAGCTTACATAGACAATACGTTTTGGCTCCATGCGAATGACGGTTTCCAAAAGCTTTTCCTCGCAGCCTTTTCTGGGTGGGTCTAACGTAACCACATCCGCTTTCAGGGCTCCGCCGCTTTTTTCATAAATTTCCGGCACTGCTTCTTCTGCTGCCCCACAATAAAACTCCGCATTTTCTATGTGATTGAGCTTTGCATTTCTCCCCGCATCCTCCACCGCCTGCGGAACAATCTCCACCCCGCAGACCTTTCCTGCCTTTTTTGCCAAAAATAAAGAAATGGTGCCAATCCCGCAGTACAGATCCCAGACCGTTTCGCCACCGGAAAGCCCTGCGTATTCCAGTGCAGTCCGGTATAACTTTTCCGTCTGCACAGGATTTACCTGATAAAATGAAAGTGGTGAAATCTGAAACCTGATATCGCCGATGTAATCCTCAATATACTCCCTGCCATAAAGCACAGAGAGGCTGTTCCCTAAAATCACATTGGTCTTTTCTGTGTTATGGTTAAGGCAGATGCTTTTTATCCGGAATCTTTCTCCACCCGGACCGGCATTAAAATTTTCCCTGCCGGAAATCTCTGTAAACTCAACTGCAAGAAGGCGCTCCACAAGTTTCTCCGCATGTGGAAGCTTTTCCCCGTTTACCACCAGACAGACCATAATTTCTCCTGTCCCTGCCCCCACACGTGTCAATATATGACGCACCAGTCCGGTGTGCGCCGTTTCATCATACGCAGGAATCTGATATTCTTTCATAAAAGAAAGGATGGTTTCCAAAATCAGATGATTGCAGGGATGCTGAATCATGCAATCCGTATTCGGTATAATCTGATGTGTCCTCCCGGCATAAAATCCAGCCACCAGATTTCCATTTTTATCCACGCCCACCGGGAACTGTGCCTTGTTCCGGTAATGATATGGAACCTCCATGCCCATGATCCGTTCCATTTTTACTGCTTCCTTATCAGCACCGCCAGTCTCACTTTCCATACCGCTGCCCGGCTCCATGCAGCTTTCATCCTGGAAACCGTTTTTTTCATCTCCGCTGCCCGACTCCTTGCAATTTCCATTCTGGAAACCGTTTTTTTCATCCACAAACGAAACTGTAAAACCGCCAATCCGTTCCAGACAATCCTTCACCTTTTCCTCTTTATACCTAAGCTGCCTTTCATAACTGCAATGCTGAAGTTTACATCCGCCGCATTTTGCCGCCACCGGACATAACGGCGTCACCCTGTCTGCAGAAGGAGTGATAATTTCCAAAAGCTTTGCATATCCAAAATGCTTTTTTGTCTTCATCACCTTTACGCGAACCCTGTCCCCTGCAAGCGCATCCTTTACAAAAAGGGTATAGCCTTCAATCCTGCCAATACCCTCTCCGTCATTTCCAATATTCAAAATATCCAGCTCCAGAATATCATCTTTTTTACAAACGATATCCTGTGCGCTCCCTTTACCAGCAAATTTTTTCTTCATATGAAATCTAAATCCCTTTTGTTTTTACAAACACAGCTTTCCCCGCCGGAATATCTTTATCTCCCTGACAGGCAGATGTGCTGCTATATTTCCGGACTTTCTCTTCCGGTACACCAATATATCTGTTTTTATAAGTCCGGATTATTATTAACTGATATATTATATACTGTGTACGGATTCCTGTGCGGTACGTTTTTTCAGATACCCGGAACTCTGCCTGATATTAGAAGCCAGCAGACGGTTGAACCCAAGCCACTGCATGGTCGGTTCTGCCTTATCATATTCTTCTGTCATTGTTTCCATCTTTGCGTCCAGATTATCTGCAAAGCAAAGTGCCATTGCCTCCGCAAGCGCAGGCTTCTTTGGCGAACCATACTCTAATTCTCCATGATGCGCCAGAATACAATGCCTCAGCTCTCTTGCCAGAACTTCCGGAAATCCCGGAATCAATGCTGCCTCTTTCCCAATCAGTTCTGCCCCAAGAAAGATATGTCCCAAAAGCTGTCCCTCATCTGTGTACTCATTGGCAGGAAACTCAGAAATTTCCCACATTTTTCCAATATCATGGAAAATTGCGGCTGTAATCAGAAGATCCCTGTCAAGCACCGGATAATTTGCTGCAAAAAAATCACACAGCTTTGTCACTGCCAAAGTATGCTGCAAAAGTCCGCCCACAAAACCATGATGGACCGATTTTGCCGCAGAATGTGTTTTAAACCTTTTGACAAAATCACTATCCTTTACAAAATATTTTTCTGCCATCTCCCTTAAATGCGGCTCTCCAATGCTGAATATATATTTTTTCAGCTCCTCATACATCTCTTCCCGGTCATATTTGGATGCAGGAATATACTCTGCCGGGTCATATTCCCCCTCCTGCGCCTTTCTGATACGGCTGACATTCACCTGACGGCTTCCCTGGAACATAGTGATCATCCCCTCTGTCATGATGAAATCCATTTCTGAGAAATCTTCAATTCCATTATTCAGCTCCCAGACCTTCGCATCAATTACACCGGTCTTATCCTGCAAAATCAGGGAATAATACGTTTTCCCCGCTTTTGTCTTTAGCACCTGCCTGCTTTTGCACAGATAAATTCCTGAAAACTTATTTCCCTCTTTATACTCCTTAATATATGTCATACCATCCTCCCGCAATCTTTCTTCAGAAAAAGCCAACGTAAAAACGTTGACTTTTTAACCAGTAAAGTCTTTAAAAGAACGAATCAAACCGGAGCCAGAACATCCTGTATATTTTTCATTTATATTTTCATTACCTTTTCTATGGCGAGCATGATTTTTTCCGACGTATACGGTTTTACAATAAAATCAACCGCACCTGCCGTAATTGCATCCACCACCTTTTCCTGATAACCCATGGAAGAACACATAATAATCTTTGCATTGGAATCAATATCCATGATTTTCTCTACTGCCTCTATTCCATTCATTCCCGGCATTGTAATATCCATAATGATCAGATCCGGCTTCTCCCGTTTAAACAGATCAATTCCCTCCTGCCCCGTAGAAGCCTCTATATACGTAAAATCATACTCCGATTCATCCAGCACTCTCTTTAAAGACATCCGTACAAATGCTGCGTCATCTACCAATAATACTTTCATACCATACCTCCTCATGCACGTCCGTTTTCCGCTTTGCGCCATCGGCTGCTGCCGCAAAGAGCTTCTCTATTCCTGACCCCCGACCATAACCGCCCAAAACGTTCTAATCCAATAAGTAATTTTATTTTAACACAATTTGGTATGGCATACAAGTATGTTTTTCATGTGATATTATTATTTTACGTAAAATTTCCGCAGCTTAACCAGTGCTTTTTTTTCAATCCTTGATACATAGGATCTGGAAATTTTATATTTTTTCGCAATCTCGCGCTGCGTTGTTTCCTTCCTGCCACACAATCCATACCGCAGATAAATAATTTCTTTTTCGCGTTCTGATAAAACTTTCTCAATCCCGTCTGCCAGTTTGGAAATGTACTCCTCCCTCATCACACGCTCCACAACATCCTCATCGTGATATTCAATCACATCAATCAGATTGATTTCGTTCCCCTCTTTGTCTTTTCCAATACTATCATACAGATAAACGTCCTTTGCCGTCTTTTTTTCTGAACGGAGCATCATCAAAAGCTCATTATCAATACATCTTGCAGCATATGTTGCAAGCCTGATATTTTTTGATTTATCAAAACTGTCAATTCCTTTTATGAGCCCGATGGTTCCTATTGAAATCAGATCCTCTAAATCCTTATCCGCCGTATTGTATTTTTTTGCAATATATGCCACCAGGCGGAGATTTCTCTCAATCAGTTTCTCCCTTGCCTTTTTATCTCCGGCGAGACACCTCGCCAGACATTCCTTCTCCTCTTTTGCACTCAAAGGTTTTGGAAAAGCACGCATGGTAATGATATCCACCTTTTGAACTCTCTATATCTTATGCAGCGCCATGCGTGTCTGTGCTTTTCCCAGCATATAATCGGGCTACTGTTTATATAAACGTGTATATGACATATATAATACCGCAATTCCATACAGGAGCAGTATTCCCTCCAGCAAAAGCACCGGAATGTGCCAAATTCCCAGAGCATATAATGCCGCCAGAAAATCCATCAGGGTATGTAAGCCAATGGCAAGAGGATACAGCCAGAACGCCCCGCTTTTCCGGCAGGCAGCAAAGACCATGATCGATGCGCCCACATGGAACAGCAATGCCGAACATCTTTCCAAAAGACTAATGCACAAATTTCCAAATCCAAATTCTGCTATGTTTTTTGCCAGTTCCTTAAAGGTATCTGCCTGATTCGGAACCTGGTCGATCAGCGTTTGATATGTTCCCTGATTGATCATCTGTGCATACAAAGTATACTGCACAAAGGTAATCCCCAGAATAAATATGATCTCTGCTCCTCCATGTCCAAGTCCATAAGAAATGGCAGTTTCCTTGTTCGTCTGCTTTTTTAGCAGAATCCGGTATGCAGCCATCCGCCCGGTTTCTTCAAAAACGCCCGCAAATAACGCAGTGACCAGGGCAAGGCACACAGGATGTGTATTGATAAAACGGCTGACCGGATGGTCAAGCATAATGACAAGTGCCTGAATTGATTTTTCTATCATCAGTGCAAATACAAAAAAAACGAATACACCGGCAAGAAGTGAAGTCACCGGCTCTTTCTTTTTTATTTTCCAAAAAATCATGATTCCCACCGGCAGCACCACTGAAAGGACAGCTCCCAGAATAAGAGCCTGAATCGTTCCTGTCCCGACTTTTGCAAATTCCATAACAAATCCTCATTTCTACGCTGCTTTTTGCGCATAAGCAGTTTTGTGTCAAGCAGCGCGCAGACACAAATTGCTGTGTAAAAAAAATTTTTCACACGAATCTCTCTTCTGAAACACTTGCTGCTGCGGCATCTTTTCATTTTTCGTAATCGTTATCATTTTTTTTGCACATGCCCACATCCTGCTTTGCAGCATGTGAGCTGTGCATTACACTTACAGGCGGAGCGGGTAGAATATGCCCGTAAGCAATAAGCATATTATCTTTTTTTTGAAACAATGTCCATGAACAGGCCGCTGACATGCAAAAAACAATCCGTAAGATGACTATAAACATATCTTTATATATTATATATTTTTTCTGTAATTTTTCAAGTATGGCAGACAACAAATTGTAACTGTATTCCGCCTTCCTGTGAGTCCATATAAATTTTTTGGGAAGGCTGAACTGTTACAACAAATTCAGAAAGAATTGTTGATATCAACAGCCTGTTTATGGTATAATATACAATCATATAACACAAAAAACCGAAGTATGAATGTGTACTTTTTTGCATCTGCAATACAGAGGTGGTGAAATGAATCGAAAAAGGATTAGCAGAAAAATCATTGGGTTAATCGGGTTAATGGAAATTTCAGCTATGTTAATTTTATATTTCATAGTCAATTTCAACATTACGGAAATCCTAAAAACAAAAGCCATGCACGATATGAACGTCATTGCATCGGACAGGGCACATATGGTGAAAATGTATATCAGGGAATGCTGCAGTTTTTTAGACGGGTACAGCAACACCTCTGAAATACATGCATTGCTGGAAAATGAAACGGATGAAAACAAAATCAAGGCTGCAGAACATCTTACAAAACGCTATGCTGCAGGACGTACCGATTTGGAAGGTATATACGCTGCAAACTGGAATACCCGGATTATAGTCCATAACGATCCGGATTCTGTCGGAACAATCTTTCGCGACGCGGCATCTGCCAAAGAGCTGAAACAGCTTATTACACAGCATGACAAAGCTTTTTGCACAGGCATCGTCTTAGCTCCGGTCACAAAAAAACTGGTGATTTCCACTTATGCTCCGGTATTTGATAAAAACCAGAATGCCATAGGCTTCATTGGTGCTGCCTTTTATATAGATCATCTTAGGAAAGCCTTGAATAATCTGGCAGACAAATCCATGGCTGCAACGGATTATTCCTTGATCAATTTAAAAACAAACACATATATTTATAGTAATTTTTCCGGACGGATCGGGGAGGAATGTACAAATCCTTCCATTTTAAAAGTCATTCAGAAATTAAAGTCATCAACACCGCAAAAAGACAGTGCCTCCTTCAGCAACAGGACTACTGTGTCAGTCTGCCGGTATATTGATGAATGGGACTGGGCATTTGTAATGAAAAATTCAAGCAAGGATGTCTTCAGTACCATCACCACATTAAGAATGCGGCTGATTATTGTATGCATCGTTATTCTGTTCAGTATGCTGTCGGTTCTTGCCTTCAGCGTAAACAAACAGATGCAGCCAATAAAGGCAATCAAAACGCAGATTGATTACCTGAAATCAGGCGATTACAGCCATCGTCATGAGCTGGAACCGTATTACGCACGCGAGGATGAATTTGGAACCATCACTTACGCAGTGAAGGAGCTTCAGGCAGCAATGGAGAACCAGTCCCTGTTATTCTTAGAAATGCTGGAGGCACAGACAGTCGGAACCCTTGTCACTGATGATGCGGATAAAAACGTGATCCTCATTAATACAATGGCAATGAAGCTTTATGGTTTTAAACCTGAAGATAAAGAAAAGATTAACATGGACGATATCCGCACCCGGTTCAGTGCCGAAGAAACTGCAAAAATCAAAAAAATCCGCGAACAGACCAAAGAATTAAAAGAGGAGCTGATTTACGAAACCTGCCTGACAAGACCGGACGGAACCACGATTTATGTACTGAGCCACGCCAAACGCGTTACTCTTTCCAACGGAGATTCTGTAGTCATCTTCTCCTTTGTGGATATTTCCGACCGGAAAGAGCTGGAAGAAAAATTGAGAATCCGCTCTGAAACCGACTACCTGACCGGCATCTGCAACCGGCGGAGCGGAGAGCAGAGAATTGAAGAAGCCTTAAAAGAAAATCACAGTGGAATGTTCTGCCTGTTCGATGTTAATAAGTTCAAGCTGATCAATGACAATTTTGGCCATGGTGCAGGAGATGATGTCCTTATTACGATTGCTGAAATCATGAAACGTGTTTTTAAAAACACCGATATTCTTGTCCGTCTGGGCGGTGATGAATATGCCATTTATGTAAACGGGATAACTGACAAGGAAAATGGCTGCGTTATTTTAAATGAATTCATGGAGCAGATTGCAGGAATCGACCTGCCGGTGTTAAATGGGCATAAAATCTCTGTCAGTCTGGGGGCTGTTATAATCACCGGAGATAAGACTTTTTCAGAAATATACGCAAAGGCAGACTCTCTGATGTACGAATGTAAAAAATTGGGACAAAATACTTTTAAATTTTGGGATGACTAAATTTTCTTGAATTTTACCGGTATTAAGTTTTTTCATGATCCGCACTTATGATATCTGTCTAAAATTTTTCCTGTATGGATTTTGGGAGATACCATTTTGTCCGGATTACGAAAGGAAATAATCACGACCGCAGACAATAACTTTTTTCTCTTTCCGGGAAACAAAGAGAAAAAAACAGAGAAAATTTTGAAAAAGGGGCTGGAGAGAAAATATGAAAAAAGAATCAGATTCAAGCAGCATCATAATTAACAAAATTGCAGGAGCACTTTTATTCGATTATATCAGCGTTTATTATGTAAATGCCATTACGAATGAATATCAGGAGTATTCTGTGGATACAAAGAACCATTCCCTGATTATGGAGAAGGAAGGGCAGGATTTTTTTGACAATATGGCAAAGAACGCAGAATGGATGGTCTATGAAGATGACCGTCGTATTTTCCAGCGTGATATCCAGAAAGAAAATCTCATATATCAGATGCAGATCGGTGCCATAAGAAGTATACGCTACCGTCTGATGGTCGATGGAAAACCGGTCTATCATATTGTCCGTCTGATTCGCGAAATGCAGAAAAATGACGAATACTTTATTTTTGGGGTACAGAATATTGAAAATGAAATAAAAAGAGAAGAAAATGAAAAAGAATTAAAAAAAGAACGCGATATTTTCAATCGTATTGCCGAAAGCCTCACAGCATACTTTGATATTATTTATTATGTAAATATAGAAAATGACCACTATCTGGAATTTATTTCAAAACAGATCTTCAGCAGTCTGGAGCTGCCGGAGGAAGGCGAGGATTTTTGGACAGATTCGGCAAATAATGCAGAATATATGTCTTATCCGGAAGATAAGTCCCTCATAAAAAGTATTTTCAAAAAATCTTTTCTGCTTTCCGTACTCCGGCAGAAAAAAGTATTTTCCAGCACATACCGTCTTTTCATTGATGGAAATATCCAGCATACAAGGTTTACGGCAGGGCTTTCCAGCGACAAGACACATTTTATTTTGGGTATTGAAAATATTAATGAAGAATTTGAAAAAGAAAAGGAATATCTCTCTGCTTTAAGGCTTGCGAACGAGGAAGCCAGGCGGGACGAAATGACCGGCATAAAAAATAAATTTGCTTATCACGAACTGGAGCAGTCTATGCAGAACAGCATAGAAAACGGGGTTTCCCTGCAGTTTGCCATTGTGGTGTGCGACCTGAATAATTTGAAACAAATCAATGACATGTTCGGGCATAATGCCGGAGATAAATATATCAAAGACGCAAGTGCCCTGATCTGTGATATTTTTTCACACAGCCCGGTATTCCGGATCGGCGGGGATGAATTTGTGGCAATCCTTACGGACCGGGATTATTATGACCGGGAACGTCTTTTTAAAAAGCTCCGTTTCCATGTGTCAGAAAACCAGAAATCAGGAACAGGTCCTGTCCTTGCATCCGGAATGGCTGCATTTGATACGTGCCACGAAAAAAAAGTATCGGAGGTCTTTGTATTTGCTGACCGGAACATGTATGAAAACAAAAAATACCTAAAAGAAATCCAGCCAAATATTTCTTCCCATGAGGAATTTATAGAACAGAATATACCGGAGAATCAGAAAAAGCGTCTGGATTCGCTTTTTGAAGCACTGTCCATGATTTCCACAAACGCATCCGTTTATCTGTGCAACATGAGATACGATTATTCACGTTGGGCAAAGAGCATTGTGGAACACTTTGAACTTCCTTCCGAATATATGTATGCGGCAGGTGTCCTTTGGGAAAAATATATCCACCCTGATGACCTGGAGAAATACCGAAAAGGCGTACAGGCAGTTTTTATTGGAACAGCTGCAGGACTTGATCTTTCTTACCGCGTCAGAAAACCGGACGGCAGCTATATTTTATGCTCCAGCCAGGGCATAGTGATTCGTGATGAAAAAGAAGAACCTGTATATTTTGCCGGGCTTTTTCGGAATCTTATATAAAACTGTGCCTTGTCAGGCTTTTTGGGGATTCTTGCAAAAAACTGTGCCTTGTCAGGCTTTTTGGGGATTCTT
>CADBMP010000351.1 GCA_902795775.1 uncultured Lachnospiraceae bacterium
GCAACCAGCGCACCGGCACATCCACCAATAATACCTGCCACGAATGGCTTTACATATCTTAAGTTCACACCGAAGATTGCCGGCTCAGTAATTCCAAGGAATGCTGACAAAGATGCCGGAAGTGCTACGGATTTTGCTTTTTTGTTCTTTGTTTTGATTGCAAGAGCAAGTGCTGCTGCACCCTGTGCCACATTGGCTGCAGTTGCAATCGGCATCCAGATATTCTTTCCATCTGCCGCAATCAGACCTGCCTCAATCGCATTGTACATATGATGCAGACCCGCGACGACGGTAGGTGCATAGAACGCTCCGACGATTGCCGAACCGATACCAAATGGTAGCGTGATAAGTGCTTTTGCTCCGCCTAATACTGCATTTTCAATGATAACAAAAATTGGACCTACTACAGTAAGTGTTACATATCCTGTTACAAGAACGGTCACTAACGGTGTTACGAACAAATCAATGATTTCAGGCACATGTTTATGCAGCCATTTTTCCAATGTAGACATCAACCAGACAGCAATGACGATTGGAATTACATGTCCCTGATAACCTACCAGGTCAATCTTATACAGACCAAACCACGCCTCTGCAGTCGGTACGGAATCTGCACCTGCTACAGACCACGCATTCATCAGATCCGGATGCACCATGATCATACCCATTACAGCACCTAAGAAAAGGTTTCCGCCAAAGGTCTTTGCCGCACTGATGGCAATCAGGATTGGCAGATAAACGAATGCCGCATTACTGAACAAGTGAATGACCTTATAAACATCTGACTCTGACAGAGATGGAAAAGCATTGTTAAAGCCTTCCAAAAGTCCCATCAAAAGACCGCTGGCCACGATTGCCGGTATAATCGGCACGAAAATATCACCCAGACTCTTGATGGCACGTAAGAAAATGTTTTGTTTTGATGCTGCTGCCTGCTTTACATCGTCCTTCGTTGCATTGACATCAATGCCGGCGAGTGGTGCAAACTCAGCAAACACCTTGTTTACAGTACCTGTTCCAAAAATGACCTGTAACTGTCCGGAAGCCTCAAACGCTCCCTTAACCCCTTCCACATTTTCCAGCTTTGCCTTATTGCACTTTGAATTGTCTGCGATTACAAGGCGCAGCCTTGTCGCACAATGCGCTGCTGAAATGACATTGTCTTTTCCGCCGACGCACTGCAGCACTTCTTTTGCCGCTTTCCCATAATCCATTTCTTTCTACCTCCTATTTTTTCCGGATGATATGAAGTATTTTCTGTTACACTTCACATTTCGTGTAACAAACAGTGCTTAATGCACAGATGCGCGAAGCGTAACCTTTTTTCATACCACCCTTTGATGATGATGTTTTGATGCTGTTTTGATGCTGCTGCAGCTTACACTTTCGTGTAATCTGCAACGTGTGGTATCGTTCTCACATCTTGTTAGTATCATAACAGTAATTTCCAAAAATGTATATTGGCAATTCCTACAATAATTTTATTCAGTTTTTGTGCAAAACGCACAAATATTTTATATTTTTTTTTTCAAAAATATTTTTTTTCGTCCTTCTTCAAAAAAAATGTATAAAAAAATATAAATTTTTGATTTTCACACGTTATAATGCTACAAAAACAAGGATTGCCTGTTTTTGCGGACAATCCTTGTGAGAACGTTTCCATATTTTCTTTTATTTTTTGTTATTTCTCCACTTTCCGGTCCTTTTTCACCGGATATCCTGCGGCTGATTACCAGTTCTTCGTACTATCCCTCTCAATCACCTCATACCCCATCTTGATTTCTTTTTTCATTTTCACCTGGGTCTCAAGCATCTCCAAAAGCACACGCGCCGCTTCCTTTCCGCTTTCCCGATAATAAAAATGTACACTGGAAAGCTTTGGCTCTACAATGGTCGCAGTACCGGAATCTCCCATGCCGGTCACTTTGATTTTATTATCCTTTTCTTTCAGATACTGGAGAACACCAATGGCAATATGATCTGTTGCGCAGAATACTCCGTCAGTATCCGGATATTTTTTCAATATCCTCCCGATTGCCTGATATCCGTCCTCCATACGGAACTGCACCTGCTCAGACGCCACCTCGGTCAGTGACCTTTCTGAAAGAGCCGCTAAAAAACCCTTTCTTCTTTCTGTTCCAACTGCTTTGTCCTTTGGAGTAACACCAATATATGCAATCCTTTTACAGGATTTTGTCAGAAGCCTTGTGACCTCCTTTGCAGCATTGCAGTCATCATGGTACACACAAGCCTCTCCCTTGTAATACTGCCCCACAATTACAATCGGTACCTGATACTTTTTCAACAGCCTTTTATGCTCTTTTTCAAAAATGGTACCACAGAGGATCACACCATCCACATGATTGTTTTGAAACGTCTGGAGATATTCTAATTCTTCTTTTTCATCATTATTTGTTGTTGCCAGAAGGAGCTGATATCCCTCCCCATGCAGCACATCTCCGATTCCCGCCACAATCCGGCTGATGGAATCGGAATTGATTTTTGGAATAATGACGCCAACAAGCCCGGTTCGTTTTGTACGCAGCATCTGTGCCTGTGTAGACGGAATGTAACCGGTCTCCTCAATCACCCGGTGTATCTTCTCTTTTTTTTCCGCACTCACATATCCGTTATTTAAATATCTTGACACAGTTGCCCTGGAGACGCCCGCTAATTTTGCAATTTCGTTGATGTTCATGACCCTTCCCTCCACTGAATCCTTATCCTTACTGAATTTTAATAAACTCCCTGCACCGGTTCACCATCTCATATACCTCATATTTTCTTGGAATGACCAGATGGTCTGATGTATCTCCATCAAATGCTGCAAAGCCTTTTTTCCCAATCTCCTGATATAAAGCATCCACACATTCCGAAACCGTCTTTTTTCCATCCAGTATATTCTTTGACATATAAATCAAAATCTGTGCCAGTGCATCCACCTGCTCACTGTCCACCAGCTGTTCCACGAACCGCAGCTCCACCTGCTCCTTATTGATTGAAAAGCCGTCCGTACCAAAGGTTTTTGTCTTTATCCGTTCTTCCCTGCCAGAAGGCTTTCCAAAAGCTCCCCTGCCATGCGCCTGACCATTGCGGGAAGTATTTTTTGCTTTTCCTTCTCCTTTGACAATGACACGTTCTGTACTAAATTCAGCTGCCTCAAGTGCCTGTCCTGCTTTCAACGGAAAGACCTTTGCCTCCTCTTTTGCGCGCTCTGTAATATCATACGGAAGATACTGTTTCATCTGGATAATATAATCTGCCTTATGGAAATAAGATCCGGAGCTTCCTGCCACCAGAATTGTAGAAACGCCCATTGCTTCCGAAAGTTCCTCCACCCTGTCGATATACGGAATGATCGGCTCCTCCTCTCTTGCAACGACGCGCTGCATCAGCTCATCCCGAATCATAAAATTCGTTGCACTTGTATCCTCATCAATCAAAAGACACTTTGCGCCTGCCTCCAGTGCTTCTACCGTATTTGCTGCCTGTGATGTGCTTCCGCTTGCATCCTCCGTATAAAAATGTTTTGTGTCCTTTCCATTCGGAAGATTCCGGATGAACATGGAAATATCCGTATTCTGGATACTTCTTCCGTCCTCTGCCCGAAGCTTTACACTATTTTCATCCGTAATCACATACTCCCTGCCATCTCCGGCAATATGGTCATACACACCACGCTCTATTGCTGAAAGAAGTGTGGATTTTCCATGATAACCACCGCCCACGATCAGCGTGATCCCTTTTGGAATGCCCATGCCGCGAAGCTCTCCTTTATGCGGCAGGGAAAGCGTTACCGCAAGGGAATCCGGTGCCTTAAATTTTACCGCCTCCTTCATGGGAAGCTGGGATATGCCGCTCTTTCTTGGAAGAATGGCACCATCCGCAATGAATGCCACCAGATTTCTTTTTTCAAGTTCTTCCCTGATATAATGCCTGTCATCCGCAAGGTCTGCATTTTTTTTCAGATATTCTGCCCGGTATGCTGCAGCGAACAGGGATTTCTCCACACATTTGGGCAAAATATCGTAAAGAATCTTAACTAATTCATCGGAAAGTACAGTCCGCCCCCTTGCCGGAAAACCCACCTGAAAACGCACCACAAGAGAACCGGTCCTGCGGTCTATCAAAAAGGCACTTCTTTTCAATACCTCCTGGCCAGGTCTGCTGACTCCGATTAGACCGCTTTTTCCCGAACCATGCGCCTGAAAGCTTCCTTCGCTTACTTTCTTCCCAAATTCACGCAGCAGAAAATCCTCCAGTGCCACCCTGCGCCAATCCGTATTGTAAAGCTCTTCCGGAAAACCTGCTGTCTTTCCGTCAATATGCACACTGAGCCTTGATGGCGCAGCAAACGGATCCCCCTGCACATGGTCAATGGAAAGCACATACTTTCCAAAATCATATTTTCCCCTTGTATCCTTATATGCAGGATATCCCTTATGGTCAATTTTCCTTAAAATATCTCTTAAATCAGAATGATTCATAATCTTCTTACCTCCTGGTCTTCTCCATCTCTTTTATTATTTCCTAATGTAACACATCCTTCATTTCCTGTCAAAAACTTTAAAACAAGTACAGCATAATTTGAATAAGGGATGTTCCAGTGTACTGATATGTTACTATTCACAGTAACACTGATACCATCAAAGCAACAAAGGCAAAACATTTTTGATTGACGCCCGGCTTAAACATTATTATAATATGTTAAAAATAGCGTAAGCTTTAAACAGTGTTCATTCAAAAACAGATGATAAGCTTCAAATGATTCCATAACAATAATTCATCAAAAAACGGAGGTATCTGCATGAAAAAACATACCATTTACAAAAAGCTTTTCAAAAAAACAGCCTGCACACTCAGCGCAGCTATGCTGGCTTCATGTCTTGCCGTAACGCCGGCGGCTGTCTACGGACAGGCAGCTGGGGAAAACGGACTTTCTAAAGCATATTACTCTGGTTATGACGATGATTATGATAGCGATGATTATGATGATGACTACGATGATGACTACAATGACAATCGCTATGATGACGATAATTATAACAATGATGGTTATGACAATGACAGTTATGACAACGATGATTATGGCTATGACGATTATGACTATGACGGTTATGGCAACGACGATTATGACTATGATAATTATGACAATGACGCTTATGGCAACGATGATTATGACTATGATGATGGCTATGATAATGATGGCTATGATAATGATGGCTATGATGATTACAGCAGCAACAAAACAAAAGCGGTTCCTGTTGCCAAACGAACCCCAAAACAGATAAAGGCTTATCTGAAAAAAAACAAAATATCTGCTTCCGGAAAGACAACATATGCAAAAAAACCGAAAACAAAATCACCATACAGTGCCGGAAAGCTCTCTGCTTCCACATTAAAATCCGCACTGAAGACCTTAAATGCCGTAAGATACATTGCCGGTCTGAATGCAGATGTAAAGTTAAATAATAATTATGTAAAGCTTGCCCAGGCAGCATCTCTTGTGAACGCAGTAAACGGTGTGCTTTCCCATAGTCCGTCCAGACCACGCGGAATGTCAAATTCCCTTTACAAACTTGGTGCAAAGGGTGCCGGTTCCAGTAATATCGCCATGGGATACGGAAATCTGAATTACGCACTCCTAAACGGCTGGATGGCAGATGAAGATTCCAGTAATATCGACCGGGTCGGCCACAGAAGATGGATCTTAAATCCTTCTATGGGAAAGACCGGTTTCGGCATGGTTGGTTCCTATTCTGCAATGTACAGTTTTGACAGGAGCGGAAAGGGAAATCAGAAAAATGTATTCTGGCCAGCACAGAACATGCCGCTCAGCTTTTTTGACAACAACATTCCATGGAGCGTTTCCACCGGACAGTCAATCTCAAAGAGCAAGGTAAAGGTGGTGCTCACCCGTATTTCCGACGGGAAAAAGTGGACATTTTCCTCTAAAAATAAAAAATCCGGTTATTTTAACGTGAATAACGATGGATACGGAATGACCGGCTGCATCATATTCCGGCCGAAAAATATCAAGTACAAAGCAAAGGATAAATTCAAAGTAAAGATTACAGGCTTACCATCCGGAAACTTGAATTATACCGTTTCTTTCTTTAAATAAGTACTGTGGAACGAAACTTCAATCTATCTCTTTCCGATTGTGTGGAGCAGAACAGAACCTTCAATGGTATAGAAATCGAGCAGGAGGGGGATTTCCACTCCTACTCGCCGCAAGTCGCCGGTCAGCTTTTGCTGACACCCTTCCTTTCAATGGCTCTGTGGATAAAAATAGACAACCACCAGCCGAATGTTCGACCAGTGGTTGTCTAAGTGGAGCTGGCGGGAATCGAACCCGCGTCCGAACCCAGATCCCATGTCCTTCTACTGTCATAGTTTATGCTTTGGCATTCCCTCCAAAAACCGCCCATAAACAAGCTGTTTTCTTCAGTAGCTTCATGAATTTTCCACCACCGCAAAGCTTAAGTGACGGAGTTTCCCGCAGGTATGACACCGCTGGTCCTGACGGCGGGGCATCAGGGGCGATGCGCTGCGCTTAGGCAGCGAGTGCTAAAGGTTCTTCAGCGTTTAAATTTAAATTCGAACTTTTTACGTGGTTTCCGACCACGGACAGCTTCTCCATTTTCAGTGAGCCCGTCGAAACCAGTACAACCCCAAGGTGTACATGGCGTATAGATATTTTCTGTGATTTCCAGTGTTTCCCTTCACAGACCATCCATACAACGACTGAAGTTGGATTTATATATTACCAGATATTTTTTAAGCTGTCAACCCCCCCAAAAAAAATTTTCACTACTATCCTAAATCATAACACCTTATTCAGATTTTTAATTTCATCCTTTGCCTTACTGCTCTTTAAGCTGCTAAAAGAGAACAGGGCAAAACCGTCCACCTGTTTTGTTTTTCTTGCATACAGCACCTGTCTTTTCAAGACTGTACTGCTGGCGGCCCATTCGGTATCATAAATCTTCTTTGCTTCTGATTTTGAAATACCGGCGCGATATGCCCCAAGCCCGATATACATGGCTACAGATTTATCCCGGTCAATACTGATCCACTGCTGTAAAAATTTCTTATACGGTGCCACCCTCTGTTTGAATGACCAGTATAACTGCGGGCAGATATAATCAATATACCCGGTTGTTCCCATCCATTTTTTGACATCACTGTAATATGCGTACTTTGAATACAGATTTGCCAGATTTCCGGCAGGACTGATGCCAAACTGACAGGTGCTGTCTGCTGCCTTTACTGTCTGATAAAGCCGCCTTACCATTTTATTCACATTTTCCCTGCGCCATGCCACTAAGGACAGATCCGTACCACTTTTCTTATATTCCTTATAATCAAATTTCTTGAAATTTGCTGCACCAAGTGTCGGATAAAAATAATCATCCATATGTACGCCGTCTAAATCATATTTTTCCACCATTTCCCTGACACCATTTGCCACCAGGTTCCGGACTTCCTCTTTTGACGGATTAAAATAATAAGCACCTGCA
>CADBMP010000352.1 GCA_902795775.1 uncultured Lachnospiraceae bacterium
CAGAAGGACTTTGGCTATAAGGACTTCATACCGATGTTCCGGGCTGAAAAGTTCGATCCGGAGGCCTGGGCCGGGCTGTTTCACGAAGCAGGTGCGGAATATGTGGTGCCGGTGGCAGAGCATCATGACGGATTCCAGATGTATGATTCGGAAATCAGTGAGTGGAATGTGAAGCAGATGGCAATGAAGCGTGATGTTCTGGGTGAGCTGAAAAAAGAGATTGAAAAAGCGGGGCTTGTGTTTTGCGAGTCGAACCACAGGGTGGAGCATGCGTTCTTTTTTGGACCGGGAAGGGAGTTTGAAAGTGATATCAAAGATCCAATGAGCTTAGGGGATTTTTATTATCCTGCCATTGATGAGCCGGATATCCAGAGCCTTTACATTCCGGTTCCGCCACAGGATTTTTTGGAGGACTGGCTGGCAAGGAACGTGGAGCTGGTGGAGAAATACCGTCCGAACATGGTATATTTTGACTGGTGGGTGCAGCATGAATCGGTGAAGGAATATTTGAAAAAATTTGCAGCGTATTATTATAACCGCGGACAAGAGTGGGGAATGGATGTGGCGATTTCCTATAAGCATGATGCAATGATGCTTGGGACTGGAATTGTAGATATGGAGCGAGGTCATTTTTCAGAGGCGAAACCGTTTTTCTGGCAGTCAGATACTTCTACGGCATTTAATTCCTGGTGCTATACGGAGCAGAACCGTTTTAAAAGTGCAAGGGATATTTTACAAGACCTGGTGGATATTGTCAGCAAGAATGGCTGCCTTTTGTTAAATGTGGGTCCGAAGTCCGATGGAACCATCAGTGAGGAGGAAACGGCGATTTTGGAGGAAATCGGTGAGTGGATATCTGTGAACGGGGAGGCGGTTTATGGCACGCACCCGTATCGTGTGCAGGCAGAGGGAGATACCGAGGTTGTGGAAGGCATGTTTTCTGAGGAGAACAGGAAGGACTTTGGTTCGGGCGATATCCGGTTTACCTGCAAGGCAGACTGCATTTATATTATTCCAATGCAGCAGCATAAGGAAGATGTGTTCGTAAAGAGTATGGGAGAGGAAAGCAAGGATTTCCGTGGACTCATTACGGAGCTTACGGTGCTTGGGTACGAGGAAAAGCCGGAGTTTACAAGGGAGAAGGGTCAGCTTGTGATTCATGCGCCATTCGTGGATAGTGATAAGCCGGTGGTGTACCGGATGAGGTTGAAGTAGGGGAATCCTGGTTTTTTGTCTGGGATGCGGTTTTTATGACAGATAAGAATTGGTTTCTAAGTGATTATTATAAGGAAAGAAATATGAAAAGGCAAAAGAGAAAGTGTCTGTGCGTAAGCAGGCACTTTTTTCAGTTTAGGAATAAATTGCATTTGGGTGTGAAATGGGATATATTTAAGGGAAATCTGATTTTTTATTATATTAACGATATTAAAAAAATAAAAAAATTTGCAACACTTTGCATCTGATTCCCGTCTGATATATAGCTGAGCAATAAAACCGGTTTTTATACAGCGTTCTGGGATATCGTTTTTAATGATCTGGATGAAATGAATCTCTGCCAGAAATCCATATATGAGAGATTTTAGGCGGATATCATAAATCCAGATGATGATTTGGGGGAATATTATGACAAACAGAGAATGGCTTTTGGTGGGACAGGCAAAAGAGGGCGATGCACATGCCTTTGCGCTTTTGTACGAAACGTATTATAAGGATTTATATTACTTTGCGCTTTCATATCTGGGAAATGAGGCGGCTGCGGAGGATGCGGTGAGTGCCGGTGTGTTGAAGGCATATGAAAAGCTCCCGATGTTAAAAAGAAATGACTCCTTTAAGTCGTGGATATTTAAGATTGTGGCAAATGCCTGCATGGACAGCTTCCGGGACAGGAAACGCCTGCTTCCTACGGATTTTGAAGATGCCGAAAACGTGAAAGAGCAGGGGAGGCAGGAGAGCGGATATGAGGAAACAGAGTGGGAGGAGGTCCTTTCCCAACTTACGGAAAAGGAACGGCTGGTAGTTACAATGACGGTCTTTTCTGATTATACTTCTGCGGAAACCGCAAAAGCCCTGGGGATGCGTGCCGGCACAGTCCGTTCTTTAAAAAGCAGAGGGTTAGAAAAGTTAAAAAAACTGTTGTCATAAAAGCTATAAAAGAAATTATGAAATAAATCAGGAGGAATCAGAATATGGATGAGATGAAAAAATGGCTTCGTGAGCGTGTGGAGAAAAAAGAAATTCCGGATTCGTTACAGCCGGCGCAGATGGAAAAAAGGTTAGGAAATGTAAGGCAGAAAAAAGGAGGCTTTTCCATGCACGGGGCAGGGCTTCTTTTGGCAGCAGCCCTTCTTTTGGCAGTGCTTGGCGTGGGGGGCAGGCTTTGGTTAAGACATGGAGAAAAGTCCGGCATACAGGATATTTCCAGGACGGAGATGTCAGAAACAGCCGGTGCAGGGGAAATGGTGGCAGCGGTTCCTGAACCGGAGGATGCAAAAGCTTTTGAAAGCGATGTGACATATGAGGAGCTGTATTCTCTGGTAAAGGAGTATTATACAGATGGGGACAGGAACGTAAAGTACAAGGCGGAAAAAAAGGATCTGATGATAGAGGGTACGACTGGTATTGCCTCTAATGGTGCATCTCTTAAGGCAGATGCATATGAGAGCAGTACGGAGGCAAATACTTCTGCCGTGGATTTTTCAAAAACAGACCTCCAGGTGGCAGGTGTAGAGGAGGGCGACCGGATTCTGACCGATGGAAAATATTTTTATACGGTACATGGCGAGGAAAATGATATCATTTTTCACATTCTGAAAGCAGATGGGGACAGGACAAAAGAGGTTTCCCATATGAAATTTCCGGCATGTTATTATTCCAACATGTATCTGTACCAGAATAAGCTGTTCCTGATTGGATTGCGGGAATCGGAACAACGGAAAAAGAAGGTGCGGAAAAAGAAAGCACAGAAAAAGGAAACTTATAAGGAGGTGGTGCCTTTCGGGTATCGCAGGGAGAGAGAGACGGTGCTTTTTGTAATCGATCTTTCGGATAAGGAGCATCCAAAGAAGGAGCATACGCTTACACAGGACGGATATTATAAAAATTCCAGACTGACGAATGGATATCTGTATCTTTTTACGGTGCATGATGTGGCAGACTTTTTCAGGGAGGATTTAAACAAGAAAAAGCCGGAGACGTATGTGCCATGCGTGAATGGGGTGCCGGTGGCTGAAAAACGTATTTATGCGCCATCAAAGAAACGGGATTCCTCTTATACGGTCATGACTTCCTTAGCACTGGAGAATCCTTCTGATTTTTGCGATAAGGCGGCGATTTATGGAAGCTTTCAGAATTTTTACATGAGTGGGGAGTATTTTTATCTGACACAGAGAAATTATGCAAGGCGTTTTTATTTTGATTATGTGTTAAATGATGATGCCATTAATGCAGATGCAGGAGAGCCTGTTCTGGAAAAAGAGGGGAGCAGCTCTGAGAAAGGAGAAACGGAGTCCGGAAATATCATCAAAAAAGAAGATATGGATATAGATGAATCAAGGACAACAAAGGAGAAGGAAGCGGATGACGTGGACAAGACGCTGCTTTTAAAATATTCTTATAAGGATGGCAGATTTTCCCTGCAGGCGAAGGGCAGATTTGAAGGAGAAGTGGAAGGTTCTTATGCGTTTCATGAGTATCATGGAAATTTAAGTGTCATTTATACAAAATATGAGGAGAAGACGAAAAACGGATTATATATCTTTGATCCGTCCTTAAAAAAGATTGGGGAAATTGGGAATCTGGGGCTGGATGAGGAAATTTATGCATCGTACTATATTGACCATATGGCGTATTTTGTGACCTACCGGAATACCGATCCTGTGTTCGCAGTGGATATTGCAGACCCTAAAAAGCCGAGGCTCTGTTCGGAGTTAAAGCTGCCGGGATATTCGGATTACCTTCATTCCTTTGGTGAGGACGATATGATCGGTTTGGGGATTCATGGAGATGGGAAGGATTCCACAAAGGATAAGATTAAGATTTCCCTGTTCCGGATTGATGAAAAGAAGTCCTTAAAGGAAGTGGCAAAAGAGGTGACTTCGTATAAGTCATGGGATTATGACCTGATTGATATGGACCACAGACAGGTGTTCGTGGACGAGGAACGGGGGCTTTTGGGATTTTATATGCGGCGTATGGATGGAGAGTCAGACTCATTTTATTACCAGCTCTATCAGAAAAAGGGAGAAAAATTCGTGGAGCTTTGGAAGACGAAGATAAAGGCAAAGAATGTGTGGTATGACAATGATGCGCTCCGGGGCGTCCGGATTGGAGAGACGTTCTATGTGGTTACTGCTTCCGGAAGCGTAAAGACGTACCGGCTTTCTTAGAGCAGCCAGACAGAAGAAGGGGGACTGCGGAAGTTATGACAGAAACGCATAGGATGGAATTTTCCAAATGATCATTCCGTAAATGGCATATGATATTTTGTGATAAAAATCAGAAGACAGGGTATTTGCATTTGCAAGTACCCTTTTTAAAATGCACAGCCCCATGCCCGGCTATGCCGGGATATTTCCTTTTGTATGCATAATAAAAAACCGCGGAATGTCTTAAAAAGAATTCACAGCGGTTTTGGCTTTCAGCAGATGACGGGAGTCGAACCCGCCTCCTCAGCTTGGGAAGCTGATATACTACCGATGTACTACATCTGCAAATGTTTTACTGGCAATGATTTATTTTTCATCACCGTTAAATATTATACTACATGTTTTGAAAAAAAACAAGCCTCTTTTTTATGAAATCACACATATTTAGCTGCATGGTTCTGCATTACACAGTTGTGTACGTGTAACAGGCAGTGCTTTCGGCACTGTTTGGCAAACGCTACGCAGTTTTGACACCGCACAATGCTTTCCGCTTGGCGTTGTACGGACGTGCCAAAGAGCAGTTTCTGCCGGTACAATTTATTTTTTGGTGTGTTTTTCCTGTTCCAGAGTTGCAAAGAAATCAGGACACATGCTCAACAGGGTGTTGTCCTGGTTGTCAATACGGAACAGATCAAGCACCGGTTTCATGATACGTTCAAATTCTTTTTTATTTTTTGACAGCCGGAGAATTTCAGCAGTATTGACGGCATCTGCAAGAGCAGTGTGGGCAGCACCGGTAAATTCATAGTCAGCGGCAGAAACTGCCTGCTCTAATCTGATTTTTTTCTCAATTCCTAAAAGCCGGCTATATTCATCCTGGAAATCAATCCAGTTGTTTTCCATTTTTTTGATGATTTTTCCGGTATAAGACTTGAAACTTGATTCATTTTGAAACTGGCGCAGATCGGACAGGCTCCATGAATAGAATTTTGTTCGTTCATTTCCAATCCATGCGGAAAAATAATCCATTGCCACAGCAAAACGGGGGGCGCCTTTCAAGGTTTCATCGGTAATGCCGGTCAGCTCAATGATTTTTTCATCCATGGCACCAAAATCAGGGGAAACATAGGTCTGATAATTGTCGATTACATTAAAATTTTCGTCCATGCGGACAGCACCAATCTCAATCAGTTCACTGGACAGCTTTAGGGCACCACGGTATTGTTTTTCTATTTTATTCATTTCTAAATCAATGACAATATGTTGTAAATGTGTACTCATAAGTACGAGCCTCCTTCATTTATCCATAAATGATACGGGGTTATATTTCATATTTAAAAAGACTATCCTATATCATAACATATAATGCGTTATCTGTAAATTAGTGAATAAACTTCTGCACGGAAATCAATTTTGTAAAATTTTGATAGATTTTGAAATACAGACGGTGGCGTAATATCTTGTTCCTAGTATTGAGGTTTTTAATTAACTGGACTTATGATATCTGCCTAAAATCTTGCATATATGGATTTTTGGCAGATATCATTTAGTC
>CADBMP010000353.1 GCA_902795775.1 uncultured Lachnospiraceae bacterium
ACATATACACAAAAACTGCTATTTTTTTGAAAAAGTAGTGGTTTCATGTATTGGGGGCTAGCCGTCGCGCTAGCGACTTGGTACAATTTTAAAAAAAATAGTGATATCTATAAGAAGTGTTTTGAACCTATAGATGAACAAGAGAGTTGTACGGATGACAGTATAAAAGAGATAATTAGGAAATATTAGAAAGGTATGGATATGGAGTATCTGGAAATACATTCAGAAATTTTCGATGATATAGTGGAAGACATCAAACAAAGAAATCTTTCGAGGAATAATATGCCCAAAATTATTGTGGGGACAGGACTTTCTGTGATTTATGGTGTTCCGGGGATGAAGGAATTAGCAGAGCACTTGGCAAAAGAAATTACACAGTCAAGTGATGAACATTTGAAAGAAATTTGGAAGAATCACTGTGATGAGATAGAAGCAAATGGCTTAGAGGCAGGTTTGTCTAATCTTGCACAAAATGAAAATGAGTTAGTAGATGCGATTAAGCCGATAACAGCAAAGTTTATTTTGGAGAGTGAGGAAAAACTTCACAGAATGATTTATGAAAAAGATACTGGTTTTTGCAGGCTGCTGAACTATTTGAGTGGTACGGTTAGTGTCGATAAAAAGATAATTGACATTATGACACCAAACTATGACCGGATTATAGAGATTATATGTGATAAGTTAGGGATAGGCGTTATCACTGGATTTTACGGGAGCCTATATGGAAAATTCAGTAGAAATCTGTTAAAACAGCCAACAGAAGTATATAATTGTAAGAATTATTCATGGATTAGGCTTTTTAAGCCTCATGGCTCCATAAATTGGATTAGTGAGAATGGAAAAGAATATCTAACAAATGATTATGAAATTCTAAAAGAAAAAGCAGAATATATTGAGATTGTAACACCTGGAAGTTCAAAGTATAAGGTTGGAATGACAAACAATACGTTTCGATGTATGAGAGAAGAATTTAATGAACTGTTGAATCCGAGGGATAATTATTCGCTTTTAATATATGGATATGGATTTAATGATGATCATTTTGACACTGCACTATTTGACAGTTTTCAGAAGAATGTCCTTATTTTATCAAGGGATGTTAAGCCGGATATAATCAATAAGGCACTGGAGAAAAAGAACATTACTGTATTTTATCATGAGGATGACAGAGAATATATGATTTATAAGTCGAAAAAATACACAATAGATATGCCGGTGTGGGATATTAATCAATTTGCTGATTTGTTTATAGGATAAAAGGGGTGATTTTATGGCAGGAAATATCAATGATTGCTTGGCAGACACAAATTGCATAGGTATGGTGGAAAATGTAGACACCAGAAAAGTTGTGGTAGGGGTTGAAAATGAAGGAGTACTAAATACATTAAAAATCAACGATATAGTTGTTTTGGGTGGAAGTAATTCTGATGAGAAGCTGATTGGAATTTTGACTAAGGTGACAAAGAAGAAAGTTGAATTTGATGAAACAGAGCAGACAGAAGACCTATCGTATTCAAATAACTGCTGTGTCATTAATTTGGTGGGAAGTTTTTACAATAAATATGGTGCCGGAAGTGAGAATAAATTCAAAAGAGCAATTAATACATATCCAGAAATAAATAGTAAAGTATATCAGGCTAATGAAGCCGCAATGCAGATGATAATGAATGCTGTGAGCGGCAAGGCGGCAGAGAGCAAAAGTTTAGAAATCGGACATTTTGCCAGCAATAAGGATGTGGCAGCAATATTAGATGGCAATCGTTTCTTTCAACGACATGCATGTATTGTTGGTAGTACAGGAAGTGGAAAATCCTATACAGTTGCCAGTGTATTGGAAAAAGCCAATCAATTACCATATGCCAATATGGTCGTTTTCGATTTGCATGGGGAATATAATGAGTTATCCTATGCAGATCAGATCAAGATTTGTGATGAACCAGATGGTTTACACATTCCATTATGGTTCTTCAATTATGAGGAAATTCATTCATTGTTTGTAGAATCATCAGAAGGGACATCAACTAATCAAAGGGCGGCGGTAATCAATTATATTTTGCAGAAGAAAAAGGAATATATCAAAAATAACATGAGTGCTGTTTCAGAAGAAATAGTCACTGCTGATACACCGGTTCCTTTTTCAGCAAAGGAACTAATAGAATATCTGGAGAATCAGAATATTTTAGAAGTCGATACTGGAGAAGTCTATAAATCAGGCGATAGTAAGGGACAGGCAAAGACGAAGAAAGGGCAGTACTATGACAAATTGACCAACTTGATTACCCGTCTGAGAACAAAGATGGATGATAAAAAGTATGGATTTGTATTTAATGAAGAGGATACAACGCAGGCGGATTATCTAAATCAATTTGCTGCAAGGATTATGGGGAATGATAAGTATCGAATTAAGGTAATTGATTTATCAGAGGTTCCATCCGATATGTTAGCGATTATTATTGGCATTGTCACCCGTATTATATATGATATACAGTTTTGGATTACTCCAGCAAAGGATGAAGTACGTCATCCTCTAGTATTGGTATGCGATGAGGCTCATATTTATATGTCTAATGATATGTCAAAAATGAAAGCGGTAGAGAAGAAATCTCTTGAAATTTTTGAGAAGATTGCAAAAGAAGGGAGAAAGTATGGTATTGGACTGTTGATTGTATCCCAAAGACCGGCAGAATTGAATACAACCATTATGTCCCAGTGTAATAATATCGTCAGCCTAAAGGTAACTAATGACAGGGACAAATCGGCAGTGGCGGCAATGCTGACAGATTCATTAGTGGGAATTGTGGAAATGCTTCCCAATCTGGATGTTGGTGAATGTGTTGTCGTTGGTGATGCAATTATGTTGCCATCAAAGATTATCCTAGATAAGCCGAAAGAAAAGCCCAAGAGTGCAACTATAGATTTTTGGGATCGGTGGTACGACGGAAAACAGACGGTTTTTGATATAGATAAGGCAACATTGAATTTGATAAAGCAGTCGAGATGATAGGGAACTAATAAGAAAGTGATAGATAATCAGATATTATCTTTCA
>CADBMP010000354.1 GCA_902795775.1 uncultured Lachnospiraceae bacterium
CAACGGCAACGCCTGCAGCAACGGCAACACCTGCACCAACGGCAACACCTGCAGCGTCAGCAACACCTGCAGCGTCAGCAACGCCTGCAGCGTCAGCAACGCCTGCAGCGTCAGCGAATTCGGGGAAGAAACAGAAAACGGTAATTCAGGTGAAGACGACTTCTAAGGAGCTTAGTGCTGTAAAGCTTAAGAAAAAAGCGGTTACGTTTAACATTGGTGCATCTGCCAACAGCAAAGGAACGTTAAGCTTCAAGAAGGTTTCTGGCAGTAAAAAGCTTTTACTGAATGAAGAAACTGGAAAAATTACCGTAAAGAAAAAAACAAGTGCGGGAATTTATACAATAAAAATAAAGATTTCTGTGGCTGCAAACGAAGAATATAAAGCAGCCAGAGTGACAAAGATGATTGTGGTTCATGTGGATTAATTATCATGAAGAACGGGCAGGGAGTGTGAAGGCATTTCCTGTCCGGTTTTTTATGCACACGCCCGCCAAAGAGAATATTCCTGTACGAAAAAAGCTGACACAAAAGCAGGCGGGCCATTCTGTCTGGTCCTCTTTGTATCAGCTTTCTGGTACATCGTAAGGGTTACGATTCCCTGTTTTGCTGTTCTACCATTTTTTTCATCAGCAGCGTAATGATTTCCTGATTATTTTTTGATAATTTTGTAAACTGAATTTTAAATTCATTAACCAAAATGGCAGTCTCTGATTCTTCTGTCTCGGTCTGTGGATGGAAAATTGCATTTGCATCAATGTCTAAAATGTGAATGATTTTTGTTAGATTGTCAATGGAAGGGTATGTTTCATCCCTTTCAATCTGTCCTAAAAACCCGGGTGTGACCCCGATTGACTCCGCCAACTGTTCTTGAGTGTAATGGTTTTTTTGTCTGTACGCACGAAGTATTTTTCCGATTTTGTACTTGTTAGCTTTCATTTCTATCCCCCTTTGATTTTTCTGTTCAATTTTTGAACTAAAAAAAGGGCTGGTTTTGAGTTTTTAATTATATATAAGACTCTGTAAGGACAGAATCTTATATATGAAATATAAAAAATAACCTCAAAACAACCCTTCATTCGTCTCTGTGAACAATTATATAGATTATAAGTCAGAATCGTATAAAAATGAATCATATGTAGATGGTATTTTACAATAGATGTGCTGTTTATGCGTGTGGAGCGTAACAGTCTTGTCGTATATAACACATAATCTCCGACTGGCACTTGCTATTTTAAAATGGGATGATATAATAACAATGTAAATTTATGTCAGGATTCACAGTTGGCTGTTGCACGTCACATATACGTGTTCATGTAACAGTTGGTTTTCATATGGCCCCAAAAAGCGGGGCAGTGGATTTCTTTGAAGAAAAGCCTTGCAATTTATAATAAGGACGGGGAGGGAGCAGAATGAAATTTATTGCAGAGGAAAAATGTGTCAAGGTGGATGGAAGGACAGTATTCCGGGATGGAATCCGTTATTTGGGATATAGTGCTTCAGCAGTCAGTTTCCGGATGAAGGGAACAAAAGCGTGCGTGGATATCGTTTCAGACCCGGAGGATTTCCTGTTAGAAGAGCGTGCGTGGGTTGCAGTATATATAAATGGAGAAAAGGAACCTAAAATGCGTGTGGCATTGGGGGAGAAGAAACAGAGGATTATCCTGTTCGAGTCAGAAACAGAGGAGACGGTGCTTATAAAGCTTATGAAGTATACAGAACCGGAATATGCCATTTGCGGTGTGGCAGGTTTTGAAATTGATGGGGAGCTTCTGCCTCCTCCGGAAAGAAAGAAACGTCAGGTGCAGGTAATTGGGGATTCCATTACCTGTGGTTATGGCGTGGAGGGAAGCATAGAGGAAATGGTGCATAGGACAGTAACGGAAAATCCTGCAAAGGCATATGCGTATCTGGCGGCACGTGAGTTAAATGCAGAGCTTGAGGTTGTAGCATGGAGCGGAAAAGGTGTCATCAGTGGATATATCGGGGAAGAGGAAGAACCGGTAAAGGATGATTCGTGGCTGGTTCCCATGTTTTATCAATATACCGATGCCGGACTGGAAAAGCAGTATTTTCATAAGCCACAGGAGGAGTGGGAACGGTGGGAGCCGGAAAAACTGGCACCGGATCTGGTCATGCTGCATCTGGGAACAAATGATTCCAGCTATACCAGAGAGTCTGCAGAAAGAAAAGAAGAATTTTTGGAGGGATACTTTGCTTTTTTAGAAGAAATCCATGAGAAAAATCCGGATGCAAAAATTTTGTGCATGTTGGGGATTATGGATCAGAGATTGTGCAGCACAGTGTCCGGAGCGGTTCAGAAATTTCAACAGGCGTATCCTGCGGCAGGTATTTTGTATCTGCAGCTGAATGAACAGCTTGAGGAAGATGGTCTGGGAACATTCTGGCATCCTACATATGATACGAACAAAAAGGCGGCAGGACTTGTTGCGGAGGCAGCAAAAAAATTGATGGGATGGTGAGAAAGGAGGAAGAGAGTGAAACAAAATAAAATTGCAATGGGCAGAACCCCAAAAAGAGGAGTGGCAGTTTTGCTGGCGTTATCTGTCTGCCTGTCTGCAGCAGGGTGTAAAAAAGAAAAAAAGGAAGAAAAACCGGAGCCCAAAAAAGTGGTTGAGGTGGATGATGGAAATACCAATGCAAGCAAGTCCGGTGATGGTCAGTCAGATGCTCCATTCGTCATAGGAACAGGAAAGTTTACCGGAAGCTTTAATCCATTTACGGCAGAAACAGAAGCAGACAGACAGGTGGTAGAGCTGACGCAGGCAGAGCTGGTGCAGCCGGACCGCGGCGGAAAAGCTGTTTATCATGGCATAGACGGGGAATACAGGGAATATCTGGGGGAGCATTATACTTATTACGGGACTTCGGATTTGGAAGTTTCTTATGATGAGGTCCGGAAGGAGACAAAATATCACATTACGCTCAGAAAGGACCTGGTGTTTAGTGACAGGGAGGTTCTGAATGCAGATGACGTGATTTTTACGTTATATGCATTATGCGACAACAGCTATACGGGAAATGCCTTCCGACTGAAGAATATGCCGGTAAAAGGATTGCTGAATTATCTGGCAGACAGCACAAAGGCAGAGGCATTTTCAGAAAAAAAAGTAAAAAAATATATCAGAAAAAAACCTAAGAAACTTAAAAGATGGGTGGAAACATATATTATTAAAAATGAATTGGAGCAGGGCTTTGAACGCTGTGAAAAGAATTTCAAGGCAGCAGGTTATGAAACGGGATTTGCATATTTTATGGCAAAATACCGGATACCGAAAAAAGACCAGGTCATGAAAAAAGGCAGTCTTTTGAAAAAAGCCTTTTCTTATTACAAAAAAAAGGGGTACCGGGTTCTGGCAAAAAATGCACATTTCCGGAGTGATTATTATGATGCCAGGGTCATGCGCCAGGCACGGATTTTTCTGGCAAAGGGCAAAGGAAAAAAGGTTCCTTCCATTTCCGGCATTGTACGTGTGAATGATTTTGAAGTTGAGATTACTACAGACGGATATGACCGGGAGATGACGGCAGCACTGAATATTCCAATCTGTCCGCTTCATTATTATGGGGATAAGGAAAAATATCATTACAAAAAAAATCAGTTCGGTTTCCGGCGCGGCGATATTTCTGCCCTTAAAGCAAATAAAGCAATGCCAATGGGGGCGGGAGCTTACCGATATATTAAGTTAGAGGATGGTGTGGCGTATTTTACATCAAATGAGCTGTATTTTTTGGGCTGTCCAAAGACTGCGTTCGTGCAGGTCAAGGAAATGTCTGATGTCCTGGCAGAAACAGACCAGCGCATTAAACAGCAGCAGCCAGGGGATGTACAGCTAAAAGAAGATATAGCACCGGAAAAAGATACAGAACCGGCAGGAGAAGATGCTCCGGCAGAGACGGAGCCTGCGCCGACCGTAAATCCTTCTGCAGAGCTTACGGAGCTCACTGCAGGAACGGCAGATATGCTCTGTGGAGACTTTTCCGGAGGGAAGACTGCGTGGATTGCCGGTTTAAATTCCAATGAAGAGATTTCCGGTAGGACAGTGGAGACCAGATTTACCGGGGATGGAAATTATTTTTATCTGGGACTTCATGCCGGAAATGTTTCTGTTGGGGGTGCGCCAAAAAGTTCGGCATCCAAGGCACTCAGAAGGGCACTTGCAACAGTGTTCGCCTTTTCAAGAGATGCATTGCTGGAAAAAAACGGAGATGCGGTTCTTTTGCCGGACTATCCTGCGTTAGAGGAATCCTGGGTGGTTTCTTCGTTAAAACAGGAGGAGCATGAGGCTGCATACAATGAAACACTGGATGGGGAATACATTTATGAATTAGATGATGATATGGAAGAAAAGCAGGAGGATGTAAAGGAAGCGGTGCTTGAATGTTTTAAGGGGGCCGGATTTACCCTGACGGGACAGAAGGTGACGAAGGCACCGCAGGGGGCAAAACTAAGCTACACCCTGCTTTTGCCTGCGGGAGAAAAGAATTTCTGTTATGAGGCGGTAAAACGTGCCGCAGGGTTCTTGAAAGAAATGGGAATTACCATCCGGATGAAAAAGGTGAATGGAGAAACTGCATTGTACCGGATATTGAAAAAGGGAACGCAGGAACTCTGGGCAGACTGCAGGAGCGGCTCTGATGCAGAGCTTTTGGAACGGTATGGAAAGCAGGCAGGAAAGCGGATTTTTGGATATGAGGAGAAAGGGCTGGAGGGAGACCTTGAGAAGTTACGTGGATATCTGCGGGTGTCAGACAGGGAAAGCGTGTACAGGAGCTGTTTTCAAAGGATTTTTGACGGAGTGCTTGAGGTGCCTATGTGCGAATTCCGTACTGCGGTGCTTTACAGTGCGGAACGGATTGCAAGAAAGACGATTCCAAAGGAGCTGACCCTTTATTACCGGCCGGTGAGAGAGATTCAGAAGCTGGAGATGAAATAGCATTACCCGGGAAAGCGGAACGGTTATGTTTGTACTGTGCGGATCAGTGGAGGAGGAGTTATGGATTTTGGCGTGGGAGAAATAATCAAATTAAAAAAGCCGCATCCATGCGGGGAGAACCGGTGGGAAATCCTGCGTGTGGGCATGGATTTCCGACTGAAGTGCCGGGGGTGCGGGCACATGGTGATGCTGCCCAGAAAACAGGTAGAAAAAAATTTTAGGGGAAAGCTGTAAAATTTGCTTGCGTCTTTGGAATATTTGTGTTAAAATAGCGAACTGTGATACGTTTATTTTCCTTGTTCTTTTCTATTAGGGCAAAGCGTATATGACATACGCCGTTCCTGAGATCACAGGCAAAAGACTGGAAAATCCTGTCTTTGCATGGAACGGAGCCATGAAAAGGACCAGAGACCAGAAGGAGGTACAATTAGCGATGAATAAGTATGAGTTGGCGTTAGTTGTCGATGCGAAAATCGAGGAGGATGTGAGAACTGCCACAGTGGACAAGGCAAAGGAATATGTTGCACGTTTTGGTGGCACTGTCACAGAAGTGGAAGATTGGGGCAAAAAGAGACTTGCGTATGAAATCCAGCACATGAAAGAGGGATATTATTACTTCATCAAATTTGATGGTGATACAAATGTTCCGGGCGAGCTGGAGCAGGCAGTCCGCATCATGGATCACGTTCTCAGATTTTTATGCGTCAGACAGGAAGCCTAGCAGGAAGGAGTTTCCAAAACATGAATAAAGTAATTTTAATGGGACGTCTGACCAGGGATCCGGATGTTCGTTATTCTGCAGGTGAGAGCCAGACAGCAGTTGCAAGGTATACGCTTGCCGTGGACCGCAGGTTTAAAAGGCAGGGAGATGAGCAGACAGCAGATTTCATTAACTGTGTTGTGTTTGGAAAAGGTGCAGAGTTTGCGGAAGGATATCTTCACCAGGGAACCAAGGTCGTGGTGGAAGGCCGTATTCAGACCGGGAGTTATGTAAACCGCGAAGGGCAGAAGGTTTATACAACTGATGTTGTGATAGAGAACCAGGAGTTTGCAGAGAGCAAGGCTGCCGCAGCGGGAAATGGCGGTGGGAGCTATAACGGCGGAGGTTATCAGCAGGCTGCTCCGTCAAGACCGGATCCATCAGAAGCAGCAGGGGAAGGCTTTATGAATATCCCTGGTGCGAAAGAGGATGAATTACCGTTTGGACCGTAAGAAAGAGTGGGCATTTTTAAGCTCATGCAGATTTTAAGGAGGTTTTTGCAATGGCATACAATAAAAATGATAATAATTCTTCCAGAAAAAGACCAGTGCGCAGAAGAAGAAAAGTCTGTGTATTCTGTTCAGAGAAGGAAAATGATGTTATTGATTATAAGGATGTAAATAAGTTAAAAAGATACGTGACAGAGCGTGGAAAAATTCTTCCAAGAAGAATTACAGGAAACTGCGCAAAGCATCAGAGAGCTTTAACAGTGGCAATTAAGCGTGCGCGTCATGTGGCAATTATGCCGTATACAACGGATTAATACTTGAAACAGGGGCATCCTGTGGTTTGGTTCAAACCGCAGGGTGTTTTCGTTTATATGCATACGGAAATTTTGCAGGGAAGCTGTTTTCGGCACAAAAATCAATTTTTGAAAAATTTGGATATATTTTGAATCAAAGCCGATGGCATACAATCTTGTTCCGGGATCCGCTCGCGCTTAGTATTCGTGCGCAGCGGTACATAAGTGCTCGACACAGGCTGACGCCTGTGAAGACGAGCACTAAGTACCGGCGACGAATATGATCCCTCACAAGATGTATGCCGCCGTCTTTTGCTGCTATGTTATTATTTATATTAAAACAGTTTTTCAAAAATTGATTTCCGTGCTGTTCTAGAGATGAGCGTAATATTTGCTGAGAGCATGGAAAAGGGAGGGAAGAAGGATGTGCGTGGCATTGCCGGGAGTGGTCCTGGAGGTAAAGGGAAAAAATGCAGTGGTGGATTTTAATGGAAATCAGGTGAATGCAAGGGCTGGTCTTGTGGATATAAAGGAGGGGGACAGGGTGCTTGTCCATGCAGGGTGTATTCTGCAGAAGGTCAGCCGGTCAGAGGCAGAGGAGATGGAGAAGCTTTTTTCAGAGCTTTTGGACGCAGGTGCAGATGGATTCTAATGGAGCCGGAATGTAAAAGGATACATTTGAAAGACGGGATGTCATTTATGAGAAAGAAAACAGGAGTTTCAAGAATACAGGTGGAACAGGGGAGGAATGGAAAAGATGGATATAGAGAAAATCAAGCAGGAGCTGAAGCATTATGACGGACCGGAAATGAATATCATGGAGGTCTGTGGAAGCCATACGGAGGCGGTCGCAAAGTACGGCATTCCATCCCTTTTGTCTCCAAAGCTTCATCTGCTTTCGGGTCCGGGCTGTCCGGTCTGCGTGACGGCGTCTTCGTACATTGACCGGCTGATTGCACTTTCTTTGGAAAAGAATACCTGTGTTGTGACCTTTGGTGATCTGATACGTGTTCCAGGAAGCAGGAAGAGCCTGAGTGAGGCAAAAGGAGAAGGAGCAAGAGTGGAAATGGTCTATTCCCCGTTGGATCTTTTGTCTTTGGCCCAAAAAGAGCCGGAAACATTGTTCGTATTTGCGGCTGTCGGCTTTGAAACAACAACGCCTGTGTATGCCGTGCTTCTGGAGGAAATCATAGAGCGGCACGTGGAGAATATAAAGCTTTTAACGTCCATAAAGACCATGCCGGAAGTGATTGACCATCTCATGGCGAATGGTGCGCCTATAGATGCATTTCTGGCACCGGGGCATGTCAGCGTGGTAACGGGAAGCAGGGTATATGAAAAGCCCGCTTTAAAATATGGAATCCCGTTTGCTGTATCCGGGTTTAAAGCAGAGGAGCTTCTGGCGGCTTTATATGGGATTGTTCTGCACCGGGGGCAGGGCGTGGTAAAAAATTATTACCCTTCGGTGGTCACAGAAAATGGAAATGAAAAAGCCAAAAAAGCAGTGGAGAAATATTTTCAGACTTCGGATGCTGTGTGGCGCGGCATGGGAAAGGTGGCAGGTTCCGGGAAACTTCTGCGTGAAGAATACCGGAAATTTGACGCCGGAAGTGAAGGACTGGAAAAAGATGAAAAATTAAATCCGGCCTGCAGGTGTGATGAAGTCCTGATGGGAAAAAGAAAGCCGGGGCAGTGCCCGCTATTTGGAAAAGTGTGCAGCCCGGCACATCCGCAGGGAGCGTGCATGGTTTCTTCGGAGGGGAGCTGTTTTTCATATTTTGTAAATAAGAGGAAAGACTGAGGGACGGAAGGAGATATGGGTATGGATTGGAACAGCGGAACAGTAACAATGGCGCATGGCAGTGGCGGAAGTGCCACAGAGGAACTGATTCATGGAATTTTTGCAGAGGCATTTGGAAACGATACATTAAACCGGATGGAGGATGCCGCAGTGGTTTCTTATGATGCTCTGGTGGCAGGCAGGGAGTGCGGAGAACACAGGGGAAATAATGTGATTCCTGATCAGGGTTCCGGGTCATGTGGCAGGCTTGCCCTGACGACGGACAGCTTTGTGGTCACGCCTTTGGAATTCCGGGGCGGGGATATTGGAAGGCTTGCGGTGTGCGGTACGGTCAATGACCTTCTGATGCGTGGTGCTGTACCAAAGCTTTTGACGTGCGGCTGGATTATAGAGGAAGGGACAAAACTTTCCCTTTTAAAGCGTGTGGCGGAATCCATGGCAGAGACTGCGAAAGAAGCCGGAATACAGATTGTGGCGGGAGATACAAAGGTCATTGAAGGGAAAAGCGGAGGCGTTTACATCAATACCACAGGGATTGGACATGTGCCTGCCGGTGTGGATATTGCCGCAGGCAATGCAGAGGAAGGGGATGTGATTCTGGTCTCCGGCACCATGGGAAATCATCATGCCGCCATTTTAAGTGAACGCATGAGCATAGAAAATGATATAAAGAGCGATGTGGCACCACTGGTGGAAATGGTATCGAAACTTCGCGGACTGCCGGTGCATACCCTGCGCGATGTGACCAGGGGAGGGCTGGCAACGGTCTGTAAGGAGTTAGCACTTGCCTCAAAAAAGACTTTCCTTATCCGGGACCATCTGATACCGGTGGATATGCAGGTAAGGGATTTCTGCGGTCTTCTGGGCCTCGACCCTCTCTACATGGGGAATGAAGGAAAGCTTGTGTGCATTGCAAAGCGGGAGGGAGCTGAGGAGGTGCTTGCTGCCATGAAGGCTTCCGGATACGGAGAAAAGGCAGCAATCATAGGGGAAGTGACTGTGGAAAAGCCGGGCGCGCTGTTTGTGGAAACAGAGATAGGCGGAAGACGGGAAGCGGATGTGCTGCAGGGGGAAGGGCTGCCAAGGATTTGTTAGGAACAAGGGATTGACAATGTATTTTGCAGGGTATAAAATATGAACAAAACGTCAAAGTGCTGGTAGGAAAAGGGACTTTGGCAGCTGTGGAGGAAAATAAAAAAATAGCAATAAGAATAAAAAAATATAAAATAAGTATTATGGAGTAAGGCAAAGGTGACGATATAATATATGATAGTGTATCGAGTTGGACTAGATTGTTTTTGCAGAACTGGTTCCGTCAGGGAAAGGACAGCAAAAGCAGTTTTCATAAAGGTTTTTTGAAGTGGGAAGGAGGGGGAATGTTGAAAAAAATCTGTCAGACTGCATTGTAATGACATCTTGGGAGAGGGCAGGTTTTTGATAAAGTTTTAAGGTACATAAGATAAAAGGGTGGGAGAAAAATGTACATCTGAAAAATAGTTGCACCTTATATGTTTGTATCTGTAAATGCTGTTGTATATACAGTAAAAAGCGTTTTTACAAATATGGGAAAAACAGCTGGAAGAATAGGGACATATGGGGTGTAACAAATGATTAGTAAATTGTCGGGTCTTTCTTTTGATTGACAGGCAGGAAAAGGTGTATTAGATTGTAAATGGTTTTTTGCTATGGATTATGGTCAGGTTGCTTAAAAGGAATTGGGCAGCTGCCCGTAAATCGTAGAGAGACAAAGCATTATTTTAATTACAAGGAGGTAAGGAGATATGAGAAAAATGTTTTATGGTGCGCTGGCATTGGGTGCAGCTTTAGCAATATCGTTTAGTGCCGGCAGCGTGAATGTAAAGGCGGATGGTGATAATAACCAGAATCAGAACGATTCAAATAATCAACAAGGTGGTAACGGTGAATCGGGTGATAACGGTGATTCGGGTAATACAGGCGGCTCGGGTGGTACAACGGTTACAGGGATTATCCCTTCCATTAAAACGGATGGTAACGATACGCTGGTAGTGACCGCGACAGGGGCATCAAAAATACTGGTAGGTGTTCCGGCATTTAAATCAAATGTTAAGAATGGGACAGCGAAAGACACCACAAAACAGTCAATTTCTGTCAGCACATGGGATGTATATGATGGTGCAACAGCGCAGGTTGATATTTCTAAATTTGCTAAAACAAAAGACGCTTATCTGATGTTTAAGACAGATTTCCAGTCAGATGCTGAGGCGGTTGTGGTGAAGATTCCTGCGAGTGAAAAACTGAGCGCAGGTTATGATGCTAAAACGGGAAAGATTACCATCACAAAGGCTGATAAAGAAAAGAGCAAGTTGCCAGCAAATACAACGCTTAATTATTATACGGATTCGCATTCAGAAGGAACTATTGCTCTGGATAAGGATGGTAATGGTACAC
>CADBMP010000355.1 GCA_902795775.1 uncultured Lachnospiraceae bacterium
AAATTCAAGCATTGAAAAAACTGTTGAAAAATCACCCGGAAACCGCAAAGATGGTGAAACCATCCACAAAATTTGAAGTGTTTCTTGACTGGGATGGAAACGGAACAGTAGATTTTGCTTTTATCAGCAGCAAGGGAGATGGGAATATTGACACTTTTGCGATTGATCTGACCGGAGACGGGGAATGTGATATGTATTTCTACGATACGGACGGAAACGGCGTCTGCGATGATATCCGTTATTATCCAGATGGTTCTGATACCCCAAGTTATACATATAAAGGTCAGGAAGTGGAAGAAATGATTGAGAATGAAGCCTTAAATCTTCTTAATCTTTTAAATGGATCGTTCAATGCCCCGGAGTTTGTGGCTCAGTTAAGGGAAATCAAGGAACATATCATCTTTTTTTCTGAGCAGCTTCAGACGAATGGTGCTCTTGGAAATTTCAAAAGTAAGCTGAGATCATTTCCGGAGACTGCAAAAATGATCATGCCATCTGCAAAAAATGAAATCTTTTTGGATCTGAACGGGGATGGGAAAGCAGATTTTGCATTTATCAGCAGTCAGAATGATAACAACATTGACATGTTTGCAATTGACACAACAGACAGCGGCGAGTTCAATCTTTATCTGCATGATACCGATGGAAACGGTATTGCAGATGATGTCAGCTTTTATTCTGATGATTCAGAAGAACCAGACCTTTCTTTTGGCGGCCAGGAAGTGGAAGATGACCTGACAGCTTCCACCATGAAATTTACAAAGGTATTGCGGAAAAAATGCAATGTGGTCGAGCTGATTGTTGCGTTAAGGCTTTATAAAAAAGAGCTCATTTCGCTGGTAGAGTAGATTAAAAAATGCCTATAAACACTGATTTTTATGAATTCAGGGGGCAGTAGCCTGACCTCTGCGATGGACGTGCTGGTGGAAATCATCTATATGCTTTACAATTTAAATGTGATATGATAAGATTTTCAATAACAAGATCTTTTATTTATTTAAGAGGGCTTGCTGAATGGAGAAATGAGGTCATATTGGGGGAGCTATGGGTGGAAAATTGTATGCTGTTGGAGTTGGACCCGGTGATCCGGAGCTGATAACATTAAAGGCACTGAAAATAATAAAAAATGCAGATTGCATAGCATGTCCGGAAAAGAATGGTGAGCCGGGGGCTGCATATTGGATTGCAAAAGAGACTATTCCGGAGATTTCATCGAAAGACCTGCTGCTTTTGGAATTCCCGATGCGGAAAGAAAATTTAAGCCATGCGCATCAGAAGGCTGCTGAACAAGTAGTATATCATCTTTCTTCAGGAAAGAACGTAGTGTTTTTGACATTGGGCGATCCGGAGTTTTACTCAACATTTTATTATGTTGCAGAGATCATAAAGGAACAAGGGTATGAAATAGAAATAATAAGCGGAATCACTTCATTCAGTGCTGCGTCTGCAAGATTGAAGTTTCCGCTTTCTTTAGGTGATGAATCGGTAATGATAACATCGGGAAACTTCTGTGAATTTGATGGTACGCTTATCATATTAAAAGCAGGGAATAAATTGCAGGAAATCAAAGAAAAAGCGGCTTTCTGCCATAAGAATGCCTATTTGGTAGAAAACTGCGGAATGGCTGATGAGAGGATATACTATGATCTTTATTCTTTTCCTGCTAAAACAGGATATTTTTCTTTGGTGATTGTAAAATAACATATTTGTTTTTTATTTTTGCGGCATAATTTAATGAAAGAAAGAGTGTTTTCTGGCAGAGGAGCAGCATTTCCGGATATATAGGAGATTGCAGGCGCAATAAGGAGGATGAGGACTATGGATTTTTGGAAGATATCATTTAGTCCGGATTATAAAAAACGATATATTAGTATCCTGAAAATTGCAGTATCATGTGAATAGAAAGAGAAAATAAGGAGGTTACAAAGAATGGAGGATTACAAGAAAGAGTTTATTGAATTTATGGTGGAAAGCGATGTGTTGAAATTTGGGGAATTTACATTAAAAAGCGGGAGAAAATCCCCGTTTTTCATGAATGCGGGGGCATATGTGACCGGTTCACAGTTAATGCGTCTGGGAGAATATTATGCAAAAGCCATCCATGAGCATTACGGAGAGGATTTTGATGTGCTTTTTGGACCGGCATATAAGGGGATTCCGCTCAGCGTGGCAACTGTGATTGCATTTTCAAAGCTGTATGGAAAAGAAATCCGCTATTCATCGAACCGGAAGGAAATCAAGGATCATGGAGATACGGGAATTTTGCTGGGAAGCAAGATGAAGGATGGCGATAAGGTGGTCATTATTGAAGACGTAACCACCTCCGGAAAATCCATTGAGGAGACGTTCCCGATTATTAAGGAACAGGGAGACGTGGAAATTGTGGGGCTGATGGTGTCCTTGAACCGCATGGAGAAGGGGCTTAGCTCAAATGCCAGTGCGCTGGATGAAATACGGGAAAAATATGGTTTTGGTGCAAATGCCATTGTAACAATGGAAGATGTTGTAGAACATTTATATGGCAAGGAATGCCAGGGAAAAGTCATCATTGATGATAAAATCAAACAGGCGATTGATGCATATTATGAGGAGTACGGTGTAAAGTAAAAAGATTCTCCCATTTGGAATTCTAAGTTACTGTGCGCAGACTGATTTTGCACCGTCTGACGCTGGTTATGTGGCAGAAAGAAGAAAGGCGGGACATGACCGCTGTGAATCGTAACAATGCTAATGGGGGAGGAAAAAGAATTTTAAATACAGGATTATTTTTGTCATGAATTATTTTTTAAATTTATATTCCTCTTTTTCCTGTCTGGCAGGGTCATGTCCTTTTACATGCTGTTCAGGCTGGAGCATAGAAATTTCTGAAAAAGATTATCTGAGGTTTGAAAATCTGGAGCCTGAGTGGCTGCAGGAAAGGATATTATCCGATGTGGAAAGAAAAGGGGAGCGGTATTTTTTCAAAAACCGGGAAAACGGAGATTGTGCCATGCTTCTGGATGACGGGCTCTGCTGCATCCAGAAGCATACATCAGAAAAGACGCTTTGTAATACCTGCCGGAAGTTTCCAAGAATATATGGCGGGACAGAGGAAATCCGGGCATTTTCCATGGCAGCCTCCTGTCCTGTAACGGCGCAGGCGGTATTAGAGGACAGATTGTTTTTATATCAGGAAACAGCAGAGGGTCTTTTAAAAATTCCATTTGACGGTTTTTTTCATTGTCAGAATATGATTGCATTTTGGGAAGAACGGCAAGGGAAAAAAAGCACAGGAACAGAACAAAAAGCTTCCATGATATCCGGGATATATGAAAACCTTACAGAGCATCTGTTAGATCTGGTCTTATCCTTTCGGACATTTTTAAAGGCGGATATTTTAGAACTTTTTTCTTATTATGAAACAGACAGGACAGAAGAACAAATGGAACAAGAGCTTCTTTTTTTTGAGAAGATACAAAAAACAAAATATGGAGTGATAAAAAAAGCATATGTTCCATACCGGATTTTTGGCGCATGGCTGGAAAATCCGGAGGAACCGGTGAGGGATCTTTATGTAAAGCTTTGTGGAGAGCTTTTTTTATTTTTTTATTTTGGTTTTCTTTTCTTCCAGAAAAATGGTTCCGGTCATTCTTTTTCAGATGAGGACTGGATACGGGTAATCTGCCTTACGTACCGGCTCATGGTTCATGAGAAAAAGCTTGGAGAAGGTCTTTTTTGTTTTTTTGAGGAAAATCTGGAGCAGGTGGAGCAGGCACTTCAGTGGCTGGTGCAGTTTCCTGCGCCATGAACCCTGGTGGCATACCTTTTAAAAATGGCATTTTTTAAAAAACATCTTTTTGAAAAGGGCATTTTTCGTGGTATTACACAAAAAAAGAAATCCTTGTTGTGCGCAATGTAGAAATTTAAGAAAAACATAAAAAAGGCTTTACCATACCATGCCTTGTTTAGTATGATAGAGATGGTGGCTGGTATATCGTTTTTTTTTTTTTTTTTTTAATGCTGCTCCGGTTTATAAAAATCCGGATGGTTTTTTTTACCGGAGCAGGGTCAGATGATATGGCTTGGCGGATAGCGAGGATAAAAAATGAAGATCAGTTTTTGGAGTCCTGTACGGAATGGTGCAGGTGTTACTACAAACATGGCATGTATTTCAGCTCTGTCTGCTATCGGAAAAAGAGGAAAGAGTATTCTTTTGGAAAATCATTACAGCATACGGGGGCTTGCGGATATCCTGATGGAGCAGGAGGAAAAGGAATTTTTACGGGAAAAAGGAGCTTATTATGATAAAACCGGGCTGGAGTACCTTCTGAAAAAAATATATTCGGGAGAGGTAAAGGGAAAAGAAGTGAGGGAAGCACTGACCCCGTTATTGTTTTCCTCCATGAATTATCTCCCCCAGAGCCGGATTGTAAATAAAGAGGTTTTTGATTATGAATTCAATCTGGTCTACAAAGAATTATTTGATGCCCTGGAGGAAATTGCAGATTTTGTTTTTGTTGATACAGAAACAAATCAAAATTTAAGTTCACATCTGATTCTGGATGCGGCAGACCTGATTGTTGTAAATCTTACGCAAAATCCGGAGGATTTAAAATTTTTCTTTGATAACTATGAATCATTGGAAAAAAAGGCGGTTTTTTTGATAGGAAATTATGTTCCTGAGTTTTCCTGGAATCTTGCAAGGCTCTGCAAAGAGTTTCACATTTCATACAGCCGGGTTGGTGTAATCCCCATGAATTTAGAATTGAATACAGCATTGGCACAGGGAAGGCTTTTAAATTTTTTGAATTTGAATTTCTATATGCCTTCCGGAAAGGAAAATGGATATTTTATGCGTTATGCCAAAAGAGCAGAAGCCATGATCCTCAGAAACATAAATCGAACGTAAATCGACAGATTTCTTGCGTTTGACAGAAATAGATAGTATAATGTATCTATAGCTTATCATGCCCGTAAAAAAGACTGTTAAAAATACGGTTTCTTATAACGTTTTTGCTGCAGGGAAACTGTAAGCGGGCAGCGGAAGAAAGGAATCTGGCATATGGATATATTGGGATATTTAAAAAGCAGGAGCAATGAGCTGGAAAGGGTGAATCATCCTTTCGTAAACCGTAGTCTGGGATTCCGTTATTTATACTCCTATGGCATAGGGGTTCTGGCATTGGGAAACATGAAATCCATGACGGAGCTGACGGATCGTTATGATTATTTTTTGGAATGTATTGCACTTCCAAAGGAACAGAGAGAAAAAATACTGATTGATATCAACAACAATTTTGAGTTCCGCCTGTCGGAAAGCATTAAGATTCTGCGGACGAAGGAGGTTCAGTATTGTTTTATTCTGGATTTATATCATTTATATACATATGCAGTATGGTCTATGGAATACTGTGAACGGGTCATGGAAAACTACCGTCAGATTTTTCATATGTCAGAAGCCGAGGTGGCGTTTTTTAGGGATTTTCATGAAGCAGTCAGGAAAAAGGATGTCGAGTATGCAAGGGATTTGTACCGCGATTTCAGGAACAGCGGCTTTGATATCCGTTATAAAATGCTTCAATATTTTTTCCCGGAGTTTGAAATGCAGGACAGATATAAAAACATTACTGCCTCTTTGGGAAAAACGGTGCTGATTGATAAGCCAACCATTATTGAAGGGGATATTTTGGTGGAGCGTGGAGGTTCGCTCTTATTTACAGATGCCGATGTGCAGATTCGTGGAAGTATTCTGGTGGATGGCGGAAGAATTCAGATTCTGGATTCAAAGCTTTCCATTGAACAGTGTGAAAAGCCGTCATTCCTGACAGTAAAGGATGCAGCTGTGGTTCAGATCGATGGCTCTGTCATTGACTGCAGTTATCAATGTGGATTTTTAAAGCAGAACACAGGAAGGCTTCTGGTAACGGAAACAGAGTTTTTACATTCTGCGCGGGCAAGGATGATAGATTTTACAGGTGCAGATGCAAAATTTGCCCAGTGCAGGTTTGTAGATGGAAGATTTGGATTCATTGATCTGTCAAATAATGCGGCACTTATGATGATAGAATGTGATTTCTTTCGTGCCAGTGCGGAGTATGGTGCTGCCATCTATTCTGATTCGCTTGATAATGTCTCCCTGACAAAATGCTCCTTTCGGAATTGTAAGGTGCGCTATCTGGGAGCGGCGGTTTATTTTAAATATCAAAAGCTTGGCCAGGTAGTGAAAGAGTGTGTATGCAGTGGCTGCCAGCCGGAAACAGATGCAGTTTTTAATACTTATGAAGATGATTTTGTTTTAAAAATCCGTTGATTCGTTCTGATTCACAGCCGTTTCGTCTGTGGGCGGCAACATGTAATGCGGAGTTGGCAGCATGTGGCGTGAAACCGTCGGCAGCGTGGCCGGATGTAAGGATTTATAGTTGGAGGATATTATGATCATAGATAATCTGACAAAATTTAATCAAAGAAAAAAAATCTGGATGACACCAAAGCATCCTTTGTATATGAAATCAAAGGAATACAGGATTATTTATGGAGCCGCTGTGTTTATGCAGGTGGAGCTTGATGCCCAGTCTAATCCTTTGAACAATTTTGAATTACAGCGTCTTTTATCTGCCGGATTTCGTCTGGATTCGGATGAGATTTCCAAGGTACTTCGTTATTCAAAGGAAAAAGAGCAGGTCGTGGATTATCTTTTGGAAAATTTTACGACGTATCGTGAAAAATATTTGCTGCTTTTGGATATGTACAATGTAAGCCTGAAAAATGACGAAATCGGGGAAGAAGCAGAGGAGGCCATCCAGCTTTTCGGAAAGCTTTTTGGCGTGAGCGTAAATACCCGGACAATGCTTTTGGAATTTGCCAGGGCAGCGGCAAAGGAGGATGTATCGAAGTCGAGAGAGCTTTTGCACCGGATGCACGTACAGAATATGGAGTTGAGCCCGGTCGATATGAAGTATTATATTATGCGTCTTTGGGATACCATAGAGTGTACCCAGATGATGTTAAATGTGGAGAGAAATGTCCGGATTGTGGAACGCTGCATCATAAAAGAGGATTTGGTGCTGTCGAAAGGGATGCAGCTTACCTTTGATCACGCAGAGGTACGTATTCTGGGCAATATTTTGTTGGAAGGCGGTTCCTTAAGAATAGAGGACAGTAAGATCATACGTAAGGGCAACAGCCACAGGGCCTGTATCAATATGAAAGATGTGCACAGCAGGATTGATGTCATTGGAAGCGAAGTGGATTGCCGTAATCTTGGAATGATGATACGTGCAGAGGCAGGCAGCCTGTTTATGAAAGGAAGCATGGTCTACCGTACTACCAGAGGCGCGGCAATCCGGTTCTGGGGGAATGAGATTGAAGTGGTGGATTCTACGTTTTCCGAGTGTTATTCCCATGAGGATGGCGGTGCAATGATGCTTAGGACACCAAACGCTGTCATCACGAACTGCCAGTTTCGGAACTGTGAGGCCAGAAGGGGCGGAGCAATTTTTGCCATAGAAGGGGACCAGATTACAAATTGTACGTTCCGGGAGTGCTGTGTGGCAGAGTTTGGTGCGGCAATTTTTTATCATGGCCTTGTCAGGGCAAATGTGCATCATTTAAAGTATGTGGACTGTTATCCGGGCGGTGTGGAGATTGTGCAGTATCTGTCAAAGCTTTCCACCTTTCAGATTACCGGGGAATACAAAATTGTGTCTTCAACAATCATAGATTGTCCGCTGACGGTGGAGGAGACAGGTTCTCTCAGCATAGAGGATGCGAATATTTATCTGAATTTCCCCATCCGGGTCAGGGGAGACCTGCAGATGAAAAATGTCAAGCTTATGAGCCAGCATTTAGAAACAAGGGATATGCTGATATTGGAGAGGAGTAAGAATTGTAAAATCCATCACTGCGAATTTAATGGAATGGGAAAAAGCGGCGGCATATATGCTGCAGGCTGCAGGCTCAGTGTGTCCAATTCGCTTTTTAGGAATATGAATGGCGGGCGGGCCATATATGATGCTGTTTCTCCGGAAATCAGGGAATGCATTTTTAATTTTTGTCAGAACGGTGCCATTTATACACAGAATGGAGAAGTAAAAAAATGTGTTTTTGTCAACTGCAGGGCACAGAGCGGTGCCGGGGTGTTCATGTATGGGAACCGCGGTGTCATTGAGCGGTGCAATTTCAGAAGATGTATCTCGGATTTTAGCGGTGGAGCAATCGACCGGGCGTTAGGAAATAAAATCAATAAATGTACATATGAGGCGTGTAAGCCGGATAATTTTTCGTGAATAGGGCAGGAGAGCAGGTTTTGTTTCCTGTCTCCTGCTCGATTTTTTGTGCATAGCAGTAAAAAAGACACAGGGAAGGAATCTTTCTCTGTGTCTTTTTTACCATGCGCCCGGTATGGGCGCAATCTAATCTCAACATTTTATGTAGGAGAAATTTCTTCTTCCGGTTCGGGTTCCTTTCCCAGAAGGCGCAGCCTTACTTTGTCGATCCGGTTCTTTTCCGCTTCGATGACGGTATATTCTGCAAATTCATCGCTTATGGTTTCTCCTGTTTCCGGAAAATATCCAAACAGACTGATGATATGTCCTGCAATGGAATCATAATCCTCAGATTCAATGGAAATATCCAGGGATTCGTTTATGTCATCCAGTTTTGCCACACCAAGAAGTATGTATTCCTCATCATTGATTTTTGTGATATCCTCTTCCTCGTCTTCATCATACTCATCTCTGATATCTCCCACAATTTCCTCCAAAAGGTCTTCTAAGGTGAGCATGCCGGAGGTTGAGCCGTATTCGTCCAGGACGATCGCCATGGGAATGGACTCCTGTTTCATTTCCATAAAGAGCTCAGAGGTCTTTTTATATTCAAACGTAAAATAAGCTTCCCGCATAATGGAGGTGATGCTGAAATCCTTTTTTGCACCTTCATAAAAAAAGACATCTTTGAGGTTTACAATTCCAACAATATTATCCCGGCTTTCCTTAAATACGGGAATCCGGCTGAAAGTGTGTTCCTTATAGGTATCAATGAGCTCATTGTAGGAAGCATCCACACTGATGAATACGACATCCATTTTGGGAACCATGACATCCTTGGCAAAGGAATCTCCAAAATCCACCACATTTGCAATCATCTGGCGTTCTTCGCTTTCTATTACGCCTTCCTCATGGCTGACATCCACAATGGTCATTAACTCATTTTCTGTAATCACAGGTCTGTCTTTTGTGTCCACATGGAACAAAAAAAGCATTCCGTCTGACAGCTTATTCATAAGGAAAGAAAGCGGTGTCAGAATGGTCATGATGAAATATACCGGTTTTGCATATAAAAGAGAAAGGGATTCTGCTTTTATGGTGGCAAAGGATTTTGGGACGATCTCACCAAAAATCAGGATGAGGAGCGTCAGGATGCCTGTGCCGATTCCGGTTGCAAGACTCACCATTTTTGGAAGCTCCATGCGTGTTGCAATGCTGATGGCAAAGGTGGTCGTTACAGAGGAAGCAGTCAGGTTCACGATATTGTTGCCAATCAGAATGGCACTTAATAACCTGGTTGGGTTTTCAATCAGTGTTAAGACCAGTGCGGCATTTTTCACATTTTCTTCTGCCATTGCTTTCATCCGCATTTTATTTACTGTGGTCAGACAGGTTTCCGCAGAGGAAAAGAAAGCCGAAAGAATCAGCAGAATTATTAAAATAATGATAATCGAGGCGTCACTTGAATCCAAAAAATCACTCTCCTTTTTCATTCAGTCATAATAGTTGTAGTAAACTCTATTCTACATAGAAGTGGCTTTGATGTCAAGAAACAGACTTGTTTTATTTTTTAGGATATTGTAATATAAAGATATTGACTTTTTGGTATTCTGGTATATTGAGGTTTTTAATTAACCGGACTTATGATTTATTTCGTTCAGATTATTAAAAACGATATACCGGAAAAGGAGAGGAGACATACGATGGATGGAACGTTCATTGGCAATCTTTTAGGAGCAGGGTATTATGGTGTATTTCTGCTTCTTGGGATTTTTTTTGTGTTTTTGTTCTGGCGCGCTGAAAATCCGCTTGTAAGGATTTTTCTGGGAAGTGTGGCCGGAAGTGCATGTATGATCTGGTTTCCGGTTATTTTTTCATTTTTTTTCGGATTTACAATGACTTCCCATATTGCCGCACTGCTTTTTGCCGGCATTTTGTTTTTTGGAGCCCTGGTCTATCTGAAAAAGAAAAAGCCATCCGTACCGTTACTTCCAAAGGAAGGCTGGCAGACAGGGAGGTACGCTTATCTTTTGCTGGTGCTTCCGCTTTTTGTGTTTTTTGCAATGCTTTTGAACAGCCATATCATTCCTTATGCTGCCGACGGCAGCATTCATACCGGGCAGGCAACTTATGGCGATATGAATATGCATCTTTCCTTTATCACAAGCATTGCCAGACAGGGAACATTTCCACCGGATTATTCCATGCTTCCCGGCACGAAGCTTGCATATCCGTTCTTGTGTGATTCTGTTTCCTCCAGTCTGCTTTTGTTGGGGAGCAGTCTTCGCGTAGCATATATTCTTCCAATGCTGGCAGCATTTCTCCAGCTCATGCTGGGCGTGCTGCTGCTCGGCAGGGCGTTGTTAAGGAGCAGGGGAAAGGCAATGCTCGCTTGGTTCTTTTTCTTTTTTAACGGTGGACTTGGTTTTCTGTATTTTATACCGGGAATCACAAAAAAGAGCTATACATTCAAAGAGCTTTTTGAGGGTTTTTATATTCTGCCGACAAATCTGTTGGAACAGAATATCCGGTGGTCAAATGTTGTAAATGATATTCTGCTCCCACAGCGGGCATCCCTGTTTGGCTGGTCCATACTGATTCCTGCAATTTATATCTTGTATCGCGGAGTTTCCGGAAACAGGAAAAATTATTTTATTGCGGCAGGCTGCTTTGCGGCTTCGCTTCCCATGATTCACACCCATTCGTTTTTAGCAATGGGGATGGTTTGTGCAATGTGGCTGATTTATGCTGTCAGGACGGAATTAAATGCTTCCTGGAGGCATAAAGAGTCCAAAATAGAGCTTTGTGCAGTCTTTTTCTTTTTTTTGGTCATGTGTCTGTTGGACATTCACAGAAGAATGAATGGACCATCGGAAATGCTTTATTTTGTACTTGGAATATCTGTGGCAGCAGTAGTTTCCATTTTCTGCATCTGGTCCGTTGTCCGCGGGCTCAGGAGCAATGGCAGGGACAGCGTGGCCGCAGGCTTTGTCATTCTTCTTGGAATCGTTCTCCTTTTTGCGCTTCCGCAGCTTGTGTACTGGACTTTCGGGCAGGCATCGGGAGACGGATTTTTTCGGGGATATTTTAACTGGGCAAACCAGAATGATACGTACCTTGTGTTTTATATTAAGAACATGGGAATTGTCTGGGGATTAGGGATTCTGGCACTGATTTTTACAAAGACGAGAAATTATTTTATTGTGGCACCGGTCTTTTTTATCTGGACAATAGCGGAATTGATTGCATTTCAGCCAAACGAATATGACAATAATAAGATTTTATATGTGGCATATCTTTTGCTGTGCATGTTCGTATCCGGTTATGTAGTGGATATTTTAAGGAAGCTTGGGAAAAAGGCGGTAACAGTCAGTGTGCTTTCCGTGGTCCTTTTCCTGGGGAGCATTTCTGCCTTTCTGACTCTGGGCAGGGAGTATGTTTCGGATTATGAATTGTATGGGGAAGATGAAGTAAAGATGTGTAAGTATATCGAAAAGCATACAAACCCTTCGGATGTGATTTTGACGGATACAAGACATAATAACGGAGTGGTCTGTCTGACCGGAAGAAATATTGTCTGTGGTTCCGGTTCTTTTCTCTTTTTCCATGGAGTGGATTATCAGGAGAGGGAAAGTGATGTGGAGGCGATGTATCAGAATCCAAAGGATCCGGACTTGTTTGATAAATATCATGTAAAATATATTTATTTAGGAGAAAGTGAACGGCAAAATTATGAGATCATGATGGAAAATGATTTTGCAGAAACTTTTGAGCTGGTTCATACAGAAGGTGATATCTCCCTGTATAAAAGAAACCATTAATTTTGAACAGAAATGGTGAGGTATATCATGTGACCGGGGAAATGCGGCATTTGTAAGAGGGAATCGTGAAGAGAAGGATTGGAGGAAACTATGGAAACGAAGGAAGTGGTAAAAGAACGGACAGGAAGCAAGGTAAAGGAGCCTGATATGTATCAGGTGGTCATGCTGAATGATGATTTTACAACAATGGAATTTGTGGTGGAAATTCTGATTGATATTTTTCATAAGGAGCCGGTTGTTGCAGAGGAAATTATGCTGCTGGTCCATAAGAAGGGCCGGGCAGTTGTGGGAGAATATCCATATGATATGGCAGTGACGAAGGTGAACCGGGCAATGGCCAGGGCAAAGGAAGAGGGCTTTCCCTTCCGTCTGACGGTGGAAAAGGCATAAAAGGAAGTGTAAAAGGGCAGGATTTGAGGAAAGGACATGGATGGAACAATGGAAATGACAAGTGAGGCATATGATATCATACAGAAAGCAGTGGATTTTGCAGGAAAAGAAAAATATGAATATGTCACTCCGGAAACGCTTCTGCTTATGCTCTGTGAGAACCAGATTTTTGGTGAAGCGTTTGAAACCTGTGGAGGAAACCTTCAGACACTGATGAGAGAGCTGTTGGAATATCTTGTGAAATATGTGGAATGTGTGCAGGAGGCAGAGCCTGTTTTTTCAAATGCCTGTGTTTATGCACTTGGGATTGCAGGTCAAAGTGCAGCAAACAGTGGGAATGATGCGGTGGAGGTCAGGCATCTGGTTCATGGAATCTGGCGGCTGGAGGAAAGCCATGCTGTTTATTATATGGAAAAACAGGGAGTGACAGAGGCAGAGCTTTTAAGGGAAATGATGGACATAGAGGAAGAGGAATATTCCGGGGAGGAGCCGGAAACAGAGGAGGAATGGGAGGACATGGAGGAAGACGGGCAGGAGAATTTGTTTTCTGAAAAATGGAAACAGTTTGCTCCCTGCCTGAATGAGACCCTAAAAGATGTAAATCCTTTGATTGGAAGAGAGGAAGAGTTAGAACGTACCATTCAGATTTTATGCAGGCGGGATAAGAACAACCCACTCCACATTGGAGAACCGGGAGTTGGAAAAACAGCAATTACCTATGGACTGGTGCAGCTCATTAAAGAAAATAAGGTGCCAAAGCATTTAGAGGGGAGCAGGGTCTATTCTCTGGATTTGGGAGGGATGTTAGCCGGGACACAGTACCGGGGAGATTTTGAAAAAAGATTTAAGACTGTTTTAGAACAGATTTCAAAGGAGGAAAAACCCATCATCTACATTGATGAAATTCATAATCTGGCGGGAGCCGGTGCAGTAGGAGAAAGCTCCTTTGATGCGTCCAACATGTTAAAGCCGTATTTAGCAGATGGCCATATCCGGTTCATTGGTGCGACCACGTTTGAAGAATATAAAAAATATTTTGAAAAAAATAAAAGCCTGGTCCGCCGTTTCCAGAATGTGGAGATAAAGGAGCCGGATGAGGAGGAGACCATAAAAATTTTGGAAGGCTTAAAAACAAAGTATGAAGAATTCCATGGGGTGACTTATGCAGAGGGAGCATTGAAGTATGCGGTAGGGATGAGCGCAAAGCATATCCGCGAGCGTTTTCTGCCGGATAAGGCAATTGATTTAATGGATGAAGCAGGGGCATACCGGAAGCTGCACATGATTCCGGGCGATGT
>CADBMP010000356.1 GCA_902795775.1 uncultured Lachnospiraceae bacterium
CAGAAAAGGTCTTCTTCAATTCCAGAATGAAATATTGTTTTAGCTGTTTCATTTTCTAAATCCCCCTTGAATATGCACCAGTCAGATCTTGCTCTAAAAGTTCAAAATTCTTTCGGCAGCAGCTTTGCTTGTGAGGTCTGTGCATCCGACGGATACTGCAATAAACCTGAACTTTATTTTATGGTGGAGCTGCTGTCTGTTTGGCGTAATATCTCTGCTGCGGCATGGTGGATGTTTCCGTCATATTGATATGGGGAAAGTACGCCGTTTTTTAAGATATAAAGTGTATCACAGATGCGGATTTCACGTTCTTCGTGCGTGGTGATAAGGATGGCATTTCCCTTTTGCTTATAATTTTTCAGATAAGTTTCAATCCGTTCCTTACAGGGAAGGTCTAAGGCAGCACCCGGTTCGTCCAGTAAAAGAATATTTGGGTTTCCGGCGGTACAGCATCCAATGGCAAGGCGTTTCTTCATGCCGCCGGACATTTTTTTTACCGGTACATTTAAAAATTCAGAAATCCCTAAAATGGAAAGAAAATCATCTTTAAGTGCATCTTTGAGCGGCTGCGGCTGGCCGGCAAACCAAAGTTTCAGGTTGTCAAGGGCGTTAAGCTCTGGAATTAACGGCGGCTCCTGCGGAACATAACCAATGAGGGCGTGCGCATCCTGTTTTTTAATGGAAGAAACACTGCCGGTCTGTTCCGGGCATAAATTGGAAAATGGCCTGGTGCTTGAAAACAGAGGTATATCATTATAAAAAATGGTACCGCTGTCCGCTGTCTGCAAACCTGCAAGGATGGAAAGCAGCGTGGACTTTCCACAGCCGTTTGCACCAAGAATGCCAATGCATTCTCCAGGCTTTGCGTGAAAACAGATATCTTTTAAGACTTCTTTTTTGGCGGACTTCTTTTTGGAAAAAAAGTTCCTGGTAAAAAAGCTTTTTTGGATGTGTTCCGCACGAAAGCTTGTAAAGGATTCCTGCATGATGTGTCCTCCCTGATATTTGATATACTAGTATTATATTAAAAGATGAGTAGATTTTTTGCAACCTTGTATTTTTATTTCGTGCTGGAAAAAATCTTGTGGCATGGAGAAAGACTTTGTGGTATGATAAAGTTACGATTTCCGCATAAGTGCTGAACGTGTTATTTGCCACATGTATATGTGAACTGTAATGGTGTAATATGATAAGCGTTATTAGGGAAAAATTTTCTTGATTTTATGTGGTGGTTGCTTTACTATGTAATAAGTATCATTAAAATTGAGATGCGTACCATACAGGTACAGAAATGAGGTGGATTATGAAGTGTAAAAATTGTGGAGCAGAGGTAAAGGAAGAAACCAGATTTTGTGAGGTATGTGGCCAGCCGGTGGAGCAGGCGGCACCTTCTGCAGGAAGTTTTACGCAGCAGTCATCTCCGGCAGGATACGGCATGCCTCCGGTATCCGGTGAACCAAAGAAAAAATCAAAGACACCGCTGTTTGTGTGTCTTGCAGTCCTTGTGGCGGCAGTCATTGGCATTGTTGCATTTGCCATGCCAATGATAAAAAAGTCAATGTTGAAACCTGCGGATTATATGCAGTATGTGGAGCAGAAAAGCAGGGATGAAGGCAGCAAAAAGGTGGGACAGTATTTTGAAATGGCGAAAACATCGCTGGGTTCTTCCGATAATGCCAGAAAAGGAACAGTCCAGATAGAAATTACGGATGATGTAAAATCTCTCATCAAGAGTTTTTTGAGCGGATATGCAACTCTTTATGGCATACAGATTCCGGATTTATCAAAATTAAATGACATTTCCGTAGATGTGGAAACGGATTTGAAGGGGGATGGCTCCGGATTCCGTTATACCTTGAACCTGAATGGAGAAAGCATACTGACGGCAAATATGTATATGGACTATGCCGGAAAGAAAGTATATTACCAGATTCCGGAGCTTTCACCGGCATATCTGGATGCAGCCGCTGCCATGCAGCAGGAAAGTGGTTCCTCTGAAATGTTCTCCATGGAATATCTCCAGGGACTTCAGAGCGGGGCGTTTTTACCGGACGCAAAAACGGCAGAAAAGATTTTTGGGCGTTATACAGACATCCTGATTCATTCCATAAAGAACGCAGAGAAGCAGAAGGACCAGACATGTGAAGTGGAAGGCATTTCTGCAAAGGCAGATGTTTATACGGCAAAGTATGAGGGAAAAGAGGCTGTGGCACTCATCAAAGAGTTCATCACTGCATTAAAAGAGGATGATGAAGTCCTTTCTTATGTAGAAAAGATAGGGGCAGAGAAAAAAGAAATTCAGTCATCATTAGAAGATGCGCTGAAAAATAGTGAAAATTTAAAAGGCTCCATGACATTTACGGATTATGTTTCCAAAGAGGAAGAAGTTATAGGACGTGAAATCAGGCTTTTCGAGAGTGATGATGCAAAAGAGCCGGAGATGCTGATTCAGTTTCTTTCTCCAAAAGTAAATGAAAAAGCAGGTTTTTTACTGAATGTGGAATATAAATCAGAAGAAATCATGAAAATAACCGGTAAGGGTACCATAAGCGGGGATATCTTTAATGGGGAGTTTTCAGCAGAGAGTCCAAAGCTCATGGAGTCAATGGGACAGATGGCAAGCGGAGAGGTCGTACATGTCAAGGTCAGTGATTATGACATGAAGAAGGCAGAAACTGAAGGAACCGGAAAATATGAGATTACAGTACCGGGCATTGCACAGCTTTCAGCGTTTAAACTGGTGATGGAGGTAAGCGGTACAGTCAATGATTCCAAAATGAAGATTGATGTGAACATGGGTGAACAAAAGCTTTGTACGCTGAATATCATGAACAGCAAGGGTGAAGCACTTAATATGAATGCACCTGGTTCCGGTGATACCGTTTATGACGTAACGAAGGAAGATGAAATTACGAAGTATGCGTCAGAAATGAAGACGGAAGAAGTTTTGGAACATGTAAAGGAAGTTTCCGGGATTGATTTATTGCCGATACTGAGAGGAAGTCTGGACCTTTCCGGGCTTTAATGGAATCAGGCCGGCAGGCAGAAATCATTACCAGACTATGGCAGTCAGAAAAATAGAGGATTAACAAACAAAATATAGCGTAATCAAAGCAACGCAGAAAAGAGGAAGAATATGAGTGAAATCAGGGATATAAGCCTGGCACCATCCGGTGCACATAAGATTGAATGGGTCAGAAGAAACTGCCCGCTCCTTCGGAGTCTGGAGGAGGACTTTAAAAAGGAAAAGCCGTTTGCAGGAAAAAAGATTGCACTTTCCATCCATTTGGAGGCAAAGACCGCATATTTATGTAAGGTTTTGGCAGCGGGCGGGGCAGAAATGTTCATTACGGGGAGTAATCCATTATCCACACAGGATGATGTGGCAGCAGCACTGGTGGACGCAGGACTTAATGTATTCGCATGGCATGGTGCCACAGAGGAGGAGTACGAAAGGCACATCAGCGAGGCACTTTCCCATCATGCAAACATCATTATTGATGATGGCGGGGATTTGGTGAACATGCTTCATACCAGCAAAAGGGATGAGCTTCCATATGTCATTGGCGGATGTGAGGAGACAACAACGGGTATCATCCGTCTTCGTGCAATGGCGGCAGCAGAGCAGCTTGAATTTCCTATGGTCATGGTAAATGATGCAGACTGCAAGCATTTGTTTGATAACCGTTATGGAACCGGACAGTCTGTCTGGGATGGAATCAACCGCACCACGAACCTGATCGTGGCAGGAAAGATTGTCGTGGTGGCAGGATATGGCTGGTGCGGAAAGGGCGTTTCCATGCGTGCAAAGGCACTGGGAGCAAGGGTCATCGTGACAGAGATTGATTCCATTAAGGCGATTGAGGCAGTCATGGACGGATTTGACGTGATGCCAATGAAGGAAGCTGCAAAGCTGGGAGATTTCTTTGTAACAGTCACAGGCTGTGCCGGTGTCATTGACGAGGAAGATTTTATGGAGATGCATGAAGGTGCCATCTTATGCAATGCCGGTCACTTTGATGTGGAGATAGATATGAAGCGTCTGCGCGAGATTTCCACAGAGACAGAAGAAGTGCGGAATAACATTATGGGATATAAGCTGCCGAATGGAAACAGAATCTATGTACTGGCAGAGGGACGTCTTGTCAATCTGGCAGCGGGCGATGGCCATCCGGCGGAAATTATGGACATGAGCTTTGCTATTCAGGCACTCAGTGCCAAATATCTGGTGGAGCATGAAAACTCCCTGCAGGAGAAGCTCATTGTAGTTCCAAAAGAGGTGGATGAGGAGGTAGCCAGGAGAAAACTGAAATTCTTAGGAAAAGAGATTGATACGCTGACAGAATTTCAGAAAGAATATTTAGGCAGCTCGGCGTTGTAAAATAAAAAAATATTTGTTGTACAATTTACGGTCAATACAAGTTAAAAAATCAGGAAGCAGGGAAAAATGATGGAATTAAAGAAAACAACAATTTTATCTGCATTTGTGGTAATTGCAGGAATCATTGCAGAAATTATATTTCGTGATATATTGTCAAAAGGTGTTTCAGGCATCGTCATCAGTCTGGTGCTGGCAATCATTATTTTTGTGGCTTTTTATTTTATGATAGATGGAATCTATACACTGTGGGACAGGGATAAAGAAGCGGCAAAGCAGAGCCAGAAGGAAATGGAGCAGAAGATTTATTCTGTTATCAATGAGCAGTTAAAATTTCAGAAGATTATTTATAATGAAGTTCACCGTTTTGTCCAATCTGAGGACTCTTCATCTTCTAAGCAGGATGGGCTGTTTGATAATTCACCGCCTCTTTCCGGGATTCCATTAGAGATTCCGGAGGAGGATATGAAACGTCTGATTGAATCGGTGAACGGACACACCCAGAAACTGTTCAGAGAGCTGCAGGAATCCTTATCCGGTGCAAATGAGCAGACTGCTGCTGTAACAAAGGAAATCGAAAATGCAGTAGCTTCTATCAATGAGCATACATCAGAAGCAGCAGGTGAAATCAGTGGATTGGTTTCAAAGGCGGGCAATGTGACGGAAGAAATTTCTGCGTTGGATATCTCCGGAAACATAGAGCATGTTACAACGGAAGTGAATGCGCATACCACAGAGGCAGTACAGAATCTGGAAAATCAGGTGGCAGATATGAATGGCCAGACGGAACAGGCAGTCAGAAACTTAGAAAATCAGATGACAGATTTGAACAGCCAGACGGTATCCGCAGTACAGAATCTGGAAAATCAGATTACCGGAATGAATCAGCAGACCACAGAGGCAGTACAAAATTTGGAAAACCAGGTGGCTGGCGTGGAGAAACAGACAACAGCGGTTGTTCAGAATCTGGAAAATCAGATTGCCGGTATCGAAGGCCAGACGGAAAAGGCAGTTCAGACACTGGAAAGTCAGATTGCCGGTATCAGCACACAAACTTCAGAGGCAATTCAGGGGTTAGAAAGCAAGGTGGAAACGCTGCATGGCCAGACTGCAGCATCTGTCAGAAACCTGGAGAACCAGATGGCAGATTTAAGCAGCAGGACCATGGAAACGGTACAGGACTTAAAGGACATTGTGACACTGTTCCAGCTTTCAGGAGAATTGCCTGGTGCGCCGGTTTCCCTTCCTGCACCTGCACCTGTGCCTGCACCTGCACCTGATATGGATGCGGTGGTTTCAAAGATCAACGAAAATACTATGAGTGCTGCAAAGGTTGTTGTGAAGTATATTGGAAAGACAACAGAAGATATTAAGAAGAAGATTGCAGAAACGGCACAGTAAGGCATTAGCCTATTGTTAAAAAACGATATATTGTCATAAAAGAGTCGGAAATTTAATAAGATAATAGTAATGTTATCTGTTGAATTTCCGGCTTTTTTGCTTTATGGGAAAACTTCATGCACTATAAAGTAAAAACAGTATGCGGGATGGCATGGCAGAAATTTAGAAATATCTGAAGGCTGGCAGAAAAACAGCGCGCTGCATGGCGGGTTACGGTTTACACATGTGAGTGAAGCAGAACATTTTTGGTGCAGAGGTCGATTTTGGGAGGGAGAATAGATGAGGTTTCGGATGATTTCAGCAAAAGAGGTAAAGGAGTATCTGGGGAGGGCTGATGTTCTGATTTTTGACCTTCGTGAACAGGAGGAATTTGAGAAAGGTCATATTGAGGGAGCAGTCCGGGAGGACTGGGAAAGCATAGAGGAACGGATTCAGACATATCTTCAGGTACAGGAAGGAGAAATCCAATGGATCATCTTGTACTGTGAGCGGGGGAATACCAGTCTTTTGGCAGCAAGGGATCTGGCGCGGCTCGGTTATCCTGTGATGAGCCTGAAGGGGGGATATCTGGCTTGGGAACGTGCGCAAAACAATTTTTGAGAAATGGATTTATTACACTTTATACACAGGTGTGAAATGTAACATTGATTTTTGGTGAGTGGAACAGTGAGAATGCTGTGGTTTGAAAACAATGGTGCTATGTATGATGCAGCA
>CADBMP010000357.1 GCA_902795775.1 uncultured Lachnospiraceae bacterium
AAAAAATTCACTATTTCCTCTCTGAAAAATGCAAAATTTGTCGTGACGACAAACAGGAACATCATCAAAAATGGAACAAAAAAAGTGAAAAAAATCACAAAAACAGAAAAATCCGGAGTATTGACTGTAAACCTCTCCAAAAAGCTGAAAAAGGGAGATGTCATTAAAGTAACCGTATCGAGAAGCGGATATAAAACAAAAACAGTGACCACAAAGATAAAATAATGTGGTTCCAGACCATACATGTTAAAAGCTTGCAATTTCTTACGAAGCAAAGGGGCTGTGAAAATACAGCCCCTTTTCCTAATAATACTCCTTATAATACTCTCCATTCCTGTCACACCCGGTCGTAGCATATCCCATTCATAATAAGCTTCCCATCAAAACCTACTCCACATTCTTTAATGCTTCCTCCATTGGAATCTTCTTAATCTTCCAGAGCTGCACAAATGCCACCAGAAGATACGTTCCAACCATCATGGCAAACATCTGTGTATAAAGTACCGGATCTACTGTTAAATTGAACCAGCCGCCATATCCCTTTAAAAAGACCCGTAAAATAATCTGAAAGAAGAACGTGTTAAATGCCAGGCTGAAAAGCGCTGAAAAAATGACCACCCATACGCTCGCAACCAGATACAGGCTTCCAATCTCCCCGGTGCGATACCCTAAAATCTTCACCATGGAGATTGCGTTGCTGTTCTTCTCCAAAATCAATTTGGTCAGAAGATAAATGAGGAGCAGGAACAGAATAATGGCAAACCACTTTACCATTCCGAACAGCTCTCCCATGGAGATATCCATCTGCCTTGAAAGCCTTGTCAGATCCGTTATCGTAATGCATTTCGCAATCTTGGATTCCTTAATATACGTCCCCTCCAGCTTTGTATTAGAAAAATAACCATTATAATAATCCTTTGGATAAGAAAACGTCTCATTAAAATTCTTCTGCGACAGGAAAAGAGACAGGGAAGACGGATACTCCATCACACCGGAAACCCGGAATGCATAAAGCTTTGTGCCAAACTGCTCCTTCAGGTTGATGATATCCCCTGTTCCCACGCGGTACTTTGCCGCAAAATCCGATGTAACAATCACTCCCTCCTCCGGCATTTTCATCTCATAATATTCGCTCTTCGGCACAATGCCATATACATTGATTTCTTCCTCACCGGTATAAAAATCGTCCTGCATCTTCAATGCAGTGACACAATATTTTTCCGCAACATCTCCGCTTACCTTGGAAGTTCCGGAAAGCACATACTGATACTTTGCCGGCATATATTTCACCGCATCATCCGAATACTGCTTTAAAAGCGGCGTCATCATCATACCGAACATCAAAATCAACGCAGAGAACACAAATCCAGCCAGAAGCGTCAGATACCCGGACAGATTCTGTAAAATAATCCGGATGCGGAATCTGGTAAAAAAGCTGAAATGTGGAAGCCTGACCGCCTTTTTCCGTTTGTTCTTTGAAATGTCCCTGCGCAGAAACTGTAACGGTGAAAACGAAAGCTTGCTCCACAAAGAAATACTTGTCACCAGAAAAATAATAATCATCGGAACCACCGTTGTTTTCACAAACGCCTCCGCACTCCAGTATGATACATATTTTGTCAGGCTGTAGCTCCCCATGTACATTTCCCTTGCCACATCTTCAAACAGGGAATAACCTAAGACATTCCCCACAATGGCAGCAAAGAAAGATACAAAAACCGGCGGTGCCAGATAATGCCTGAAAATCTCTCCTTTTGTATACCCCGAAGCCCGAAGCGTTCCAATGACCGCAGCCTCCTTTGTAACGGTGTGATGAATGGTGACAGAAAAAACAAATGCCATGATAGCAATGAGTACATATAAAAGAACCGTCATCATGGGCCTGTCCTTCCCAATATCCTCTCCCGCAAAATTGATGGCGCGGTTCACATACCTGGGCAGAAATTCATCCAGCCCCACATTGCTTTCCAGAATCCCGTTCTGATACATATCCCCTGCCACCATCATCTGCATCAGGCTTTCCACAGACATATCATTCCCTCCGCCAGAAGAAAGCGAATCAGAAGAAACCATCTCCTGCGCAGAAAGATTTTTCATGATTTCACCGGAAAGCTTTTCAGAAACTTTTTTTCCTCTGTCTTATCCTTTGGAAACGTGTCATATTTCCATGCGTAACTGTAAAAAAGATGTTCCTTTCCAAAACTCTGAAAAACCTCATCTGTCACAGATGCCGTTCCAAAAAGTTTTGCATCGAACATAAAATCATTATTGTCCTGATACAGTGCACTGTAATCAGACATTGCAATCAGACCGGAAATCTTAAATTTCCTGCTGCCCACGAACACGGTATCGCCTGTTTTTAATTTATTATTATCTGCAAACATCCGGTCAATGCCGATTTCGCTATCCTTTTCAGGCATCTTTCCCTCAATCAGGCAAACCCGGTTGATTTTCTCCCTGTTCCCAAAAATGCGAAGCCTTGCCTCTGTCTTTTCTTTTTCTTTTTTTGAGACTTTTTCTTCTATGTAAAAATCTTCAAAAAGTGTGACTTTTTTCTTCTCCACAGCCTTTAAAAGCTTTGGTTCTGCTTCCTTTGCAAGTACAAAATGACCATCTTCTATATTATATTTTTCAAAACTTTCATCATACGTAATCTGCATACTTCTGGATGCCACCAAAAATCCGGAAATGAAAGCAATCGTAGCTGTCATAAAAAGAAACACCGCCAGATACTTTCCAAATTCCCCGAAAATCTCACGCGGCAGCCTTTTTAAAAGCGGACTTTTCATATCACTCATTCCTCCTCTAAAGCATGATTTTCCATTATTTTAAATGCAAGGTTTCTCCTGCCCTACCAGTCCAGCTCCTCCGCAGGAATTTTCTCTTCATTTTTATAATTTTTTCGGATTTGACCATCCCTAAGCCTTATGACCCTGTCTGCCATGTTTTTGATTGCGTCATTATGCGTGACCATAATGACAGTATTCCCGTATTTTTGATTTATCTCCTCAATCAGCTTTAAAATTTCCTTAGAAGTATTAAAATCCAGCGCACCGGTCGGCTCATCACACAAAAGGATATCCGGATTTTTCACAATGGCACGTCCAATCGC
>CADBMP010000358.1 GCA_902795775.1 uncultured Lachnospiraceae bacterium
AAGCAGCCAGTTTTAGAAACCACATAGACACGTTACATATTCTTTTTAAAAAAGTTTTTATAAAGAAAATAAACTGCGCCCGAAAACGCAGTTTACCTATTTCACTCGAATGCAGATGCCAGAATACGCTTACGCACGCTCTACTGCGCCGGAACGTAAACATCCTGCACATACATGCATTTTCTTTGTTCCACCGTTTACCTTTACACGAACGGTTCTGATGTTCGGCTTCCACATTTTATTTGTTCTTCTATGTGAATGACTCACATTCTTTCCAAAGTGAACACTTTTCCCGCAAACTGCACATTTTGCCATCGTAAGCACCTCCTTCTTATTCACTTGACTGTTCGAACCCTATCTATGATATCATGACAATCCAAATTCGATTTTCCAGCCCCAATTTGCACAACATGAACATTCTATCAAAAATCCTCAAAAAAATCAAGCTATTTTTTTACTTTTTCAGTGTTTCCTCCTGATTTTCCTGCTCCCCCTCTTTTTTCTTATCCTTGTCCTTTCCCTTAGAAGACGTGAATTTATCCACAAAATCAGGCACCATATCAAGCACCTTTGTCAGACCGTCCTGATTTTTCACATTCACGAGCTTTGTTTCACCATTATGAATGACTAAAACAGCACTCGGTTGAAGCTTTCCGCCCATTCCTCCAGCACCATTATCCTTCTTCTCCTTTTCCGTAAATGCACCTGCTGCCACGCCAAAGCTCACGTCCACCAGAGGAAGGATGATTGTTCCGTCATCAAACTTCATTGCATCTCCAACTACTGTCTTTCCGGTAATGAAACCCTCCATTCCATGAAAAAGCGATTCTACCGTTCCTTTAAAATTATTCTCTGCCATCATATTGCCTCCTTTAATTCTTTTGCCTCTTTGATAAATTCCTTCCAGCCCTTACTTAAAATGACCCGAAACAGAAGGAACAGAATTGTAAACAGCGTAATGCTCCCTCTTACATATAAATGTCCCAAAAGCTTTTTTTCCATGAAATCCGGTATAATTTCTATCCCACCGCCATAATACGCATACAGGCAGGCAAGCAGTCCTAACACCTGACCCGTCCGGCATGGATCTCCTGTACCAAATTCAACGCTTCCCTTAAACACCTTCGGTTTTAATTTTTTTAATAAATGTACCACATTCTCTTTTATTATGCAAATCGTCTGTTTTGTATTTTCTTCTTTTAAAAACGATTTTACATCCTTTGTCCAGGAAGATTTCTCCTTTATCCTGCCAAAAATACTTTTAACAGAAGAAAATCCCCTGAAACCTCCCCTTTTTTTCTTTTGTTCTCTGCGTTTTCCATTCTTTTTTCCAGTCTGCCCTTCCAGACCCTCAGATATCATCCTGTTCTCCGGTTTCTCAGATTTCTTTCTGTTTTCCGTTTTCTCCAAAACAGCATCGGACGGTCCTTCTTTTTCTCCTTCCGGAATTTCCATTGACACAAGCTCCACTTCTGCCTGTTGTCCGGTATTTTCCGTCTGTTCTCTTTTTTTACGTTGTTTCTTTTCCCTCTCTGGCCGCTTTTTTTTCCGCCTCCGAAACCGGATTCCAAAAATGCGGACTGAAAGCTCAAATTTTCCATTCTCATAAGAAAACGGAAGATATACCAGAAAGATAAGCCACCGGACCGCCCCTTTTGCAGCAAGCGATTCGCTCTTTTCAAGCTCACATTTATAATGGAGCGGGCAAAAAAGCAGGAACAGGACCAACAAAAGCAGGATGGCAAGGATTATCAAAAGAACATGGATTATTTTTCCAAAGACAGCTAAAACAACCGCCATAACCTCCCCCTTTCCACTACTGCCATCCCCCCGCCCCCATGTCATCCTCTCCAAAGAAACGTCTTATACAGCCGGCATCCACATCCTGATATTCCCGATACACATCCTGTACCAGCTCACATAACAGTTCCTTTGCAGACTCCATGGAGACAGCAATTCCCACGACCTTCATTTCCCTCTCATGGTAATACCGAAACCAGAACTCCCTGGACGAATAAATATCCAGACAGTTTTTTGCATTCAAAGGCAGCGTCAGTACATAACATCGTTTTTTCAACATCTTCTGCTGAATCATTCTTTTGTATTTTTTTGGTTTTTTCCTGACTTTTTCGTCCATATACAGTTTTGAAGACCATTCAAACATTTCATTTTCAACCCTTTTCTATCCAGTCTAAATCATTCAGTACCAAGTTCAATAACGCATTTTTCTTACTGTACCATGATATCCAGCAAAATCTGCTTTGAGGCACACTTTTCTGCCTCGTCCCTGCACTGCCTGAAACAGTCTAAAACATAATCTGCAATCTCCTGTGTATTTTTGAAAAAGACAGGCATTTTTTCCAGTGTATTTGCCATTACTGCGCGTCTGACCATTCTGTTCTTTCCCTGGAAATAATCCTTCCACTCTGCAATCAGCCCGTCAGCTGCCTCCTCTGCCATCTGCTCTGTTACAATAACGCCGGTTTCCTGTTTCTCCAGATCTGCAAAAATGCTGCCGGAAATCAAGAGGAATAATCTTTTCAAAAGCAGGAATTCTTTTTCCATGCCGTATTCCTTCAAAAGATCAAGCTTTCCTTCTAACAGATTATCAAGTGCTGTTTCCGCTACACTTAATGAATCGTAAACAGTCTCCTGTTTTCCTTCGATTTTCACAAAAGACTCTCCTATGTATGCCAGACGTTCCTCTTCTGATGCCCCTGCAAGGCCGGCATCCTCCCAGACCGGACTCTCTTTGGAAAGAAACAGGGAAAGAATCCCACGGATCATATCCTTTCCAAGACCATCCTCCAGGTCCTCTCCCGGAAGACAAGCTTCTGTCTCACATAAGATGTACATTTCATTGATGAGCTGTCCAAGCTGCATATACAGGTCAGAAATATCGTTTAACTTTGTTGTGAGATTCTCCAGCTTTTCCGCATAAATATGAAATACCTCAGCAGAGATATTTTCGTAATCCAGCTTCTCGAACTCCTCAATGACCGGTTTTAATTCCGTAAAGTACGTTTCTTCATTTTCATCCTGATAAAGCATGGCACTGGTGCGGAACATATACAGATAACTGTCTAAGAAGCTCCTGTCACTCCCCTTATACATGAGTATACTGTTCTTTACCAGCTCAAAATATCTGACCCTGCTCATCCTCATTGGAAGCTGTCCAAGTACGGTATGTATGTTTTCGTTCACAACAGCACTGTCCCTTCCGGAAACAATGAATCCCATCAGATCCTTTGTAAACGCCTCATCCGAAGGCAGCTTTTCCATATCGTCAAACCGATATTGAACCCTATTCATCACATGCTCATATACCAATGTTTTATCCACATAAGCCGTCAGCACTCTCATACGTGCGATTACTTCCTTCCGCATTTCCAGCAGTTCTGCTGCAAACTCCTCTTTTTCTTTCGTATTTGAGCCCTGTTCAAAATATTTTTCCATGATCTCATTCAGATGATCCACCATATCCTGTACTGAGCCAATATACGGATTGATTCCCTCGGAAATCATTTCATAAAACAGATAATACTCTAACATCAGCTTTATTTCCGCATAATTCTGATGAAGACGCATGGATTCCCCAAAATACTCCTTCAGCGTTTCTTCAGAAGGCTTATTTTTTTCTATCCCCCTGATACATGCTTTTATTTTACTTTTCATTTTACCTCTCCTTTCTACTATATTGTTTTTATAATCCGGACTAAATGATATCTGCCAAAAATCCATATATGAAAGATTTTTGGCAGATATCATAAGTACAGCGAATTAAAATCTCAATACTACTGACTATTTTTCATCACACGATTAATGCACACACTTTCTTTACCAGCGCACCAACTTCACTATTTAATGAAAACCCCAATAATTTTATCCATAATCTTCAAAATATTAGCAAACACAGAGCGGACCTCTCCCACTCCACCAGTCAGCTGCCAGTCATCGAACCATCTCAGATATCTCTCCACAAAAGAAGGACTGATATCCTCGCCAGCAAGCACCGGATAGAACAGAAAGAACAGGCAGACAGCAAGCCCCGTATAAACATAAATCCACCACTGGCACATCGGCCGCTTTTTCACAATCCTCACAAAGCAATACCCAAGCATCAGCACAACAAAAGGTACACTCGGAAAATAATGGTAAATAAATACGACCCTGCCAATAAATACCCATGGAAGATACTGGGATAAATACCCAATCACCAGAAAACCGCCCAGCCTGTCCTTTTTCACCATCCACCGGTATAACAGGTATAAAAATGCCGGAATTC
>CADBMP010000359.1 GCA_902795775.1 uncultured Lachnospiraceae bacterium
CAGACTGCCCTTGCCCTGCTGTTCACCAGACCCAGCAGCAAAAAGAGAAGATAAAACGGAACGCTTAACACCGCAAATATCAACAAATAAAGTGCTACCATAATTGTTCTCATTTTTACTCTTCCTCCTCTGACGTCTTTTCCGGCCCGGTTTCCCCTGACGAAGATGCAGGCATTTCTTTTTCATTTTCCGGCTGTTTTGTCTCCACAGGCTGTTTTGTCTCCGCAGGCTGTTTCGTCTCTACAGGCTGCTTTGTTTCTAAAGGACGTTTCGTTTCCTCCTGCGCAGACGGTGAGCCGTCATTTTCCTTTTCTGCGTCCGGAACCTGACTTGCCTTTGGCTGCTTTGTATCCTCCGGTTCTTTTGTCGAAGGACTCTTTTCTGCCTTTGGACCACGTGTGCTTTTTGGCTCATCTGTCGGTTTTTTTTCAGGCGCATCCGGTCTTGCAGAAGCTGACGCCGTCGGAGCAGGTGTCGGTGTAGGTGCCACCGTCATCTCCGGTTCATTTGTTGCCTGAATGTCATCTACGTCACTGATTGGCTCGCTCTTAACCTTATTCTCCACTGTTGTCTGCTGATAATATTCTTCCAGTGTCAGTTTCTTCTGATAAATATATTCTGCCAGATTTTTCCCGACATACCGGATATGCCAAGGTTCATAAGTATATCCGGTCACCCGCTCCCTCCAATGAGGATAACGGATGATAAAACCGTATTTGTGACAGTTTTTCTTTAACCACTTGCCTTCCGGTGTCCTTCCAAAAGATTCCTCAAGAGTACAATCCACAGAATCACAAGAAACATCAATGGCAAGCCCGGTCTGATGCTCGCTGCTTCCGGGCATGGCGGAAACCTGGTTCGTCCGCAGCTCTCCCTTGTTTTTGATGTTGTTTCTGTAAATCTGATCCTGTCTTTTATAAGAACGGTAGGCAGATACCCCGCATAAACGATAGTTCTTTTTTAAAGCCGCTGCAAAAAGCTGCTCCAGGGCTGCGGCTGCCCGTTTTCTCATATAGCTTTTTTCATATATCCCCCGATAACTGAACCTGATATTCGGAACCACCAGATCTGCCGGAACATAATCCTCCGGCAGAAGATGCTCACGATTGACAAGGACCGTATAGCTTTCAGGGTCTGTATCTGCTTCAATATATTGTTTTACTGCTGTAGGAGAGGGTGTCTTTTCCTGCTTCACAATCTTCTCCCTGCCTTGTGAATCATTATAATGATATTCGTATGGTTTCTTATCTATGCCTGTCTCCGTAATATCCTGCCTGGTGCTGAAACTTCCGATTCTGGTCGCCGCCACACCGATTGTGAATATAATACCGATACCAGATAATATAATCTTTTTTCTCATGCAGTTCCCCCTATATACGATTTTTCTGTCACACCTGATGTGTGAACTGTAACCTATTTCTTACAATTGAAACAAATTCCGGTTTCCTGCCCCCACCTTCCGGCTGCGCACAGACGCCGCCTGCCTGCGGTGAATATAAGGCACATAAATAACATTATAACAGGTTTATAAAGAAATTCAAGAATAGAATTTAATCCCCCTCTTGACGAATATGAAGATATAGGATATGATAAAAACAACTCTTATTCAGAGTGGTGGAGAGTGAAGACTCTGTGAAGCCCGGCAACCCCTGCAAAGGAAGGTGCCAATCTCAGCGAGAAATCGAACAATAAGAGGAATTGATGTAAATTCAAGTCCGCTTGTTGTGAAATACAGGCGGACTTTTTATATTAGGAGGATAAAAAATGGAAAAAAGATTATTCACTTCAGAATCAGTAACAGAGGGGCATCCGGATAAGATCTGTGATAATATTTCAGATGCCATTTTAGATGCACTCATGGCACAGGATCCAAACAGCCGCGTGGCGTGTGAAACCTGTATTACCACAGGGTTTGTTCTTGTCATGGGAGAAATCAGTACAAAAGCAGTCGTAGATTACGAAAAAATCGTTCGTGAAACAATACGCGAAATTGGTTATGATGATGATGAAAAAGGGTTCAACTGCGATACCTGCGAGGTAAAAATCCTTTTAGACAACCAGTCCGCAGATATTGCACTGGGCGTGGACAAGGCTCTGGAAGCAAAGGAATCTGCCATGTCCGAGGAAGAAATCGAAGCCATTGGAGCAGGCGACCAGGGAATGATGTTCGGCTATGCCACAGACGAAACAGCAGAATATATGCCATATCCGATTGCTTTAGCGCACCGTCTGACAAAAGAGCTTACAAAAGTTCGGAAGGAAGGAATCCTTCCTTATCTTCGTGCAGATGGCAAAAGCCAGGTGACGGTCGAATATGATGAAGACAATAAACCATGCCACATTAACGCTGTTGTCATCTCCACACAGCATGCAGCAGATATCACCAACGAACAGATCCATAAAGATATCAAAAAACATGTCATTGACGCAGTGATACCAACCGATCTGGTGGATGAAAACACAAAAATCTTTATTAACCCTACCGGTCGTTTTGTCATTGGCGGTCCAAACGGAGACAGCGGCCTGACCGGAAGAAAAATCATTGTGGATACATACGGTGGATATGCCCGTCATGGCGGTGGTGCTTTTTCTGGAAAAGATTGTACAAAGGTTGACCGCAGCGGAGCTTATGCCGCCAGATACGCCGCAAAAAATATTGTGGCCGCCGGTCTTGCAAAACGCTGTGAAATCCAGCTTTCTTATGCGATTGGTGTCGCACAGCCTACCTCTGTCATGGTAGATACCTTTGGAACGGGAAAGCTTCCTGACAATAAACTGGCAGATATTATCCGTGAACATTTTGACTTAAGACCTGCAGGCATCATAAAAATGCTCCAGCTCCGTCAGCCAATTTATAAACAGACAGCCGCTTACGGACATTTTGGAAGAACAGACCTTGACCTGCCATGGGAAAATCTGGATAAAGCAGAAGAACTGAAACGTTATTTAAACTAATAAAATACAAGAATCACAAGCTGCCACCTGATTTTAAGGTGGCAGTTATCATTTTATCTGCCATATCTTTGTCAGATATTACTGGTAATATTTCTTTATCAGTAAAATTTGCACCGTAATGGAGGTCTCTATGAACATCAGACTACCGGAAAATGTAGCACTTATCATCAATACATTAGAAACTGCAGGATATGAAGCCTACGCAGTAGGAGGCTGCGTCAGGGATTATATTCTGGGACGTGAGCCTGACGACTGGGACATTACGACTTCTGCAAAACCGGAAGAAGTAAAAGCTTTGTTCCATAAAACCATTGATACCGGACTTAAGCATGGAACAGTGACCGTTCTTATGAACCATACCGGATATGAAGTGACTACATACCGGATTGATGGCGAATATGAAGATTCCCGTCACCCAAAAAACGTTGAATTTACCACTGACCTAAAAAAGGATTTGGAACGACGCGACTTTACCATCAATGCAATGGCATATAATAATGAAAACGGCCTGGTCGATATTTTTGACGGAATCACAGATATCGAAAAAAAACAAATCCGCTGCGTGGGAAATGCAAAAGACCGCTTTCAGGAAGATGCACTCCGGATGATGCGGGCAGTCCGTTTTTCTTCGCAACTTGGTTTTGAAATTACAGAAAACACAAAGCAGGCCATACGCTCTCTTGCCGGTAACTTAGCACAGGTAAGCGCAGAACGGATCCGCGTGGAGCTTGCGAAAATGCTTCTCGGCAAAGATGCAGGTATGTTAGAGGAAGCCTGCAGTCTGGGCCTGACTAAGATTTTTCTGCCAGAGCTTGACCGTATCATGCCAATCGAACAGCAAAATCCACACCACATTTTTACTGTGGGCGGCCACACCATACGCAGCATAGAGGTAATGAATTTTTTGTTCGGAAACAGCTTAAAACAATGGCCGGCTTCCCTGATATCCGATCAGGTCAGGGAATGTACCAGAGAACTCACAGAAGGCTTAACAAAGAAACAGCACCTGATTCTCTGCCTTACCATGCTTTTTCATGATATGGGGAAAGCCGAAACAAAAACAGTAGACGAAAATGGAATCGGACATTTTCAGGGTCATGCAGCGGTAAGTGCCAAAATTGCCCAAAAAAGGCTGAGGACCCTGACCTTTGATAACGAGACCATACATACTGTAACAAAACTGGTGGAAATTCACGACAGAACCTTTGGACAGACCGAAAAATCCATGCGAAAGGCAGTTTCATGCATCGGTCGGGAGCTGATGCCGTTGCTGTTCCTGGTAAAATTCTGTGATTCATATGCACAGAATCCGGAATTACTGGAAAAAAAGATTGTCTCCTTACTGGACAGCATCCGCCTCTGGAAAACCGTTTCCCGTTCTGAAGCAGCATTATCCGTGAAAGAATTAGCTGTTACAGGAAAGGATATCATGGCACTGGGCGTAAAACCGGGACCGGAAATTGGCAAACTATTGAACCAGCTTCTGGATCTGGTTCTTGAACAGCCGGAAATGAATGAAAAGGAAAAGCTTCTGCTGTACCTTAGACAGCAGGGCTGAAACTCATGGTATTCATGTGAAAATGTAACATGGATTCCAAAAAATTAGAAACATTTTTCATACATATCGTGCAAAGCAGGTCATAATATGTTATAATGAATTCAGGAACGGAATAGCAGCTCCTTATTTTTAACAATGGAGGAAAACAGATGGATCTGAATATGAAATTATATCAAATGTCTGATGCAATGAAGATACAGCTTTATATCGAAAATCTGACCACGATTTTTAATCCTCAGGCATTATTTAGCGACGGAACAGAAAGCTATCGTTCCCCGGCAGAACCTCAGATTGGCGACTTTGTTACCATAAAATTTCGTGCCGGGCGTGAAAATATTGATGGAGTTTATCTGGTTGTCGGAACAGAACGTTTTTTAATGAAAAAAACTTATAACGACCGGAAATTTGATTATTATGAAGGTGGTATTTCCCTCGGACGGGAAAGAGTGGAATATTACTTTGAAGTGCATACCGGCTCCGGTATCTGCTATTATAACAGTGTTGGAGTCTGCTCTAACGTGGAGCCGTATTACAACTTTTGGATGATGCCGTCATTCAAAACACCGAACTGGGCAAAAGGTGCTATTTTTTATCAGATTTACATTGACCGCTTTTATAACGGCGATCCTTCTAATGATGTACTGGATAACGAATATCATTATATTGGTGATACAACCACACGTGTGACCGATTGGGGAAAATACCCTGCTGCCATGGGCGTTCGCGAATTCTACGGCGGAGACATTGCCGGTGTAATGCAGAAACAGGATTACCTGCAGGATTTGGGAGTGGAGGTCATTTATCTCAACCCGATTTTTGTCTCTCCTTCAAATCATAAATACGATATCCAGGATTATGATTACATTGACCCGCATATTGGCAGAATCGTAAAGGATGAAGGTGAGGTCCTGAAAAGAGATGACAGCGGAAATATCATGTGCGACTACTCTCATCCAAATAAAACAGCCACAAAATATATCTGCCGCGTGACCGACAAGGAGAACCTTGAAGCAAGCAACCAACTCTTTATTGAATTTGTGAACGAGGTACACCGTCGTGGAATGCGCGTGATTCTGGATGGCGTGTTCAACCACTGTGGTTCCTTTAACAAATGGCTGGACAAGGAGCGTATTTATGAGGATGCACCAGGTTATGCCAAGGGCGCATTCGTGGCAAAGGATAGTCCGTACCATACATACTTTAAATTTTTTGAAGATAACTGGCCATACAACAATGCCTATGACGGCTGGTGGGGGCATGACACGCTTCCAAAGCTGAATTATGAAAAATCCACCGAGCTTTTCAACTACGTTATGCATATTGCCAGAAAATGGGTATCACCGCCATTTAATGTAGACGGCTGGCGTCTTGACGTGGCAGCCGATTTGGGACATTCCCCGGAATATAACCATTATTTCTGGGCTGAATTCCGGAAAAATGTAAAAGAAGCAAATCCAAATGCCATTATTCTGGCAGAGCATTACGGAGATCCTACGGACTGGCTTCGCGGCGACCAGTGGGATACTGTCATGAACTATGACGCTTTTATGGAACCAATCACATGGTTCCTGACCGGTGTAGAAAAACATAGTGATGAATACCGGGAAGATTTAAAGGGAAATGCAGATGCCTTTTTTGGCTCCATGCGTCACTTTATGACAAGATTCTGCACGCAATCCCTTCAAGTGGCAATGAACGAATTATCGAATCATGACCACTCCAGATTTTTGACCCGTACAAACAGCCGCGTGGGAAGAACAAGCTCTTCCGGAGCAGAAGCGGCAAACTATGGCGTAGACAAGGCTGTGTTCCGCCTGGGCGTAATGATGCAGATGACCTGGCCGGGAGCACCGACCATCTACTACGGAGATGAAGCCGGGCTCTGCGGCTGGACTGACCCGGATAACAGGCGTACTTATCCCTGGGGAAATGAAGACCATGATTTGATCGAATACCACAAGGAGCTGATAAAGATCCACAAGGAATATTCTGCCTTGAAGAAAGGCTCTATTCTGTTTTTGCTTGGGGAATATAATCTGATAAGCTACGGAAGGTTCGACGGGCAGGATGGAATTGCCGTAATCATCAACAGAGGCGAGGAGCCGCGCGAAATCGAGCTTCCGGTATGGCGGATCGGGATTACCTACCAGGATCGTATGGCACGTATTTTCAATACGAGCAGGGCTGGTTTTTCAGACGAAAGCCAGATGTATAAAATCGAGAACGGCAATATCCATATGACAGTACCGGGAGTTTCCGGAATCATACTAAAGGATATCAAGGACAATTATTTATAAAAACGTCTGGTAAAGGACTGTGAATGGCAGTAAAACACCGCACTTCACAGTCCTTTTATGTTATGCACAGGGACGCATGAAGAATTTGGCAGCAAAGCTGAATGTAGTCGGCGCAGGCGGGCAGATTCCTGTTTCCTGCCCGATGAAAAAGAAAAACAGCATATCATTTTTCCGAGAAGGTAGTATCGGAATATAATATGCTGTTTCTCATCCTTTGTTTTGATTCCTTTGTTTTCTATATATTCTAAAGAAGCCTAAATGACCATTCACAGCTATATCGTTTTGCGCACAGCCATCCACTTCTAAAGAAGCAATGTGTAAATCTGTCCCACAGACAAATTCCCAAACTCTCCACACAGTTCTGACGTCTTCCGGCCGTCATCCAAAACTACTGCTTACAGATTCCTATCTGTGCTTACGCAGATCATATTGACCCTGCCGGTTACGCCTTACAGTTCATTTCACTTTCTTCACCGTAACAAGACATTGTGTGGTTTTTCCATTTGCTATGGTCGCGGTAATAAATGTACTTCCTGCAGACTTTGCTGTAATCTTCCCTTTTGCACTAACAGTTGCCACCTTTGGGTTCTTTGAAAGAAAAACCGGTGATTCTTCTGAAATGCTTGGACGTACTGTTAATTCAAAGTTTGCCTTTTTTCCTTCTGACAGAGAAATCTTCTGCTTCACACTCTTAATGCTTGTTGCATGAGGCGTTACTGAAATCTTTGTCTTGTACGTTGTTTCATTGCTAAAGAAGAACAGGATGGTATCTGTACGTACCGTAACAATAATTTCTGCTGTTCCATATGCCTCTCCGGTATATACACAGCTGGAATCCCCTTTCTTCTTTACTGACAAAATAGAGGAATCAGAGCTTTTAAATGAAATGTCCATATCCTCTGTCGTATTTTTTAAAGTCAGAATATGTGAATCTGACTGCAGAATATCTGTTTCGTGCTCTGCAAATTCTACTTCTGGATCATCGGATGCTTTTTTTAATGTATGTAATGGGGAGTTTGCGAACACAGGCTTACTTTGTGCTGTTTTTACAACATTCACATCTGTATCATTTGTTCCTCTGTCTTTCGCAAAGACAGTCCCCGAAAATATACCGACTGTAACAAGAAGTGTCATTGCAAGAAACCAAAACAGACGTAAGGTTTTCTTTATGACCTTCATTTCATACCTCCATGTTTTTTTGATTTACCCAAATTATAATTTTTAGAAATGTCAGAATATTGGCAAAATGTTGTCATTTAAAATTTTTTAAAAAACTTATTTTTGCCATATTTCTTGATTACTATCATATGATAAGGAAATTGTTGTAAATGACCTTCACTCACAATCATACACTAGATTACAGAAAGGAGCTTGTTTATGAAATATGTTTTAATTGCAGATGATAATAAGGATATTACAGATATTTTGTCCGTCTATGTAGAAAAGGAAGGATACACTCCACTAATTGCAAAAGACGGGATAGAAACAGAGCGCAAGTTTGAAGAATTTTCTCCCATAGCAATTCTTCTGGATGTCATGATGCCACTGAAAGACGGGTACGAAGTATGCCGTTCCATTCGTAAAAAATCAAGCGTGCCAATCATTTTGATCACAGCACGCGGCGAGGATTATAATAAAATCATGGGGCTGGATATTGGTGCAGATGACTACATTGTGAAGCCTTTCAGTCCAAGTGAAGTCATGGCCAGATTGCGTGCCGTTCTCCGGCGTTTTGAAAAAACAGATGCGGACGAAAATAAAGAAAACATATTACGCATCAATAATATGGTAGTAAATCTGGAAGAATACTCCTTTATGATCGATGGCAAACGTGTCCCTCTTACCAAAAAAGAAATTGAAACCATGTGGACCTTAGCAAGTAATCCAAATAAAGTTTTTACGAGAGACAATCTTTTGGACAGCCTCTGGGGATATGATTATTATGGAGACAGCAGAACTGTAGATTCCCATATCAAACGGCTCCGCGCAAAATTAGACAGCGTGGCACATCCGGCATGGAGCATCAAAACCATTTGGGGCGTGGGATATAAGTTTGAAATCGAGCCGGAGGATTTCTAAATGAAAAAATCAAGAAACAGCTTTTATTCCCTGATACGTTGGATCAAGCACAATGACGTTGTTTTAAAGATTTACGCTTCTTTTGTGATTGTTCTGGTACTGACCGGCGTTCTGACAAGTCTGATCTTTATAAAATTATATCAGAAAAACTATATTGCATCCCACACAAAGCTTTTAAAGAATCAGGGAAAAATGATTGCAAAACGGGTAAAGGGATTCGAAAAAAACAAAAAGCAGGAGCGTTTTGAACGATATCATGTGTATATTGATGAGCTGGAACGCGCAGACAGCACAGATGTGTGGATTGTGGCAAACCCAAACGCTGCGGAGCCGCTTCGTGAAAGCTATGTAAATGCTTACGTGGACGATAAATCTGTTTCAGAAAACACACTGGATGCGGTAAATCAGACTTTTGAAAAGGGAAGGGTATTCCATAACTCAGAATATGATGATGTGTATGGAACAGTAACTCTAAGTGTTTCTGTCCCCATCAAAAGAAGCGGCACCGGAGAAGTATGTGGTGCCATTCTGTTAGTTTCCATGATAAATAAGCAGACCATGGGAATTGATGATGGAAAATATATGATTGTTTTGAGCGTGGCCTTTTCCGTCATCATTGCACTCATTGTTGCCGTTGTTTTTTCCGGAAACTTATCCAAATCCATTTTCAGGCTGAGCAATCATATCAGCCTGCTTGCACGAGAGGATTACCGGACCATTGAAGTAAAAAAACCACATTCTCAAATTGGGCTGTTAGAGCAGTCGTTGGGACGTCTTTCCAAAAAGCTGAAAAAAGCAAGTGAGGAACGGGAGCAGCTTGAAAAGGTCAGAAGGGACTTTTTTGCAAATGTATCCCATGAGCTCAGGACTCCCATTACCGTCATCCGGGGATATACGGAAACTCTGTCTGATGGCGTCATAAAAGACCATGACAAGGTGGAAGAAATGTACGGGCGCATGCTTTTAGAGTGCCGGGGAATGGAGCGACTGGTGGAGGACCTTTTTATCCTTTCCAAGATGCAGAATCCGGATTTCCAGATTGAGATGGAACCGGTCAGCTTAAAACAGATTTTTGACGATATAAGACGAAGCGTGTACGAACTTGGCAAGGAAAAGAAAATCCAGTGGAAACTGGAAATGCCAAAAGAGGAGGATCCTTGTCTGATTCTGGGAGATTACGGAAGACTCCGGCAGATGTTTTTTGTAATTTTAGATAATGCAATTAAATTTTCCCAGGAAAACGGCGTGATTGAAATTCAGGTCATAAAAGAGGACGAACACTTCCAAGTCTGCATAAGGGATCATGGAGTTGGTATCAAGAGCGAAGAGCTTCCATACATTTTTGAAAAATTTTATACTTCAAAAATGCGCCAGAATACCAAGGGAACCGGTCTGGGACTGATGATTGCCAGAGGAATTGCATTGAAACATGGAAGTGATATTCGTGTGGAAAGCAAAGAAAATGAAGGAAGTGCATTTTACTTTGTTTTTGATGAATGTACCTCTCTGGAGGAATTTGAATAATGGCTATTGTGCTCCCCAATCTATGGGGAGCACTTTGTTACATACTTTTCAGCAGATTGTCAAAAAAGCCGGAAATGACCCTTTAATTGTCGGAAATAGTCAAAAAAAATACGAAAAAGTAGTTGTTTTTTTTGTAAAAAATGTATATACTTAATATAGTAATAACAGGCGCATATCAAAGGAATGGAACGCCTGAGATGTACGATAACTTCTGGTATTTTGAACCTACAATTTTGATTTGGGATTCCTATATCTTTCCTGTAATGTCAGGCCCTCTTGCAAGGGAAGGCAGAGCTGGATTTGCGGTTACCCACCTAGCCTGTGCTAGGATTCAAAAGTCAGGAGCCGGCATTTTGGGTTTGTCATGAAATTTATGAGCTGTCATCAAATGTTCTTTGAGCTTTGATGACAGTTTTTATTATGCACAGGAAGGAGTGCAAAAGGAAATCTTCCGGCTTACGCCGGATGCACCCCGCGTAACGAGCAGGATGTAAAGAACCTGCCTCCTTCTCGATTTTGAAAAAGATGGGAGAAAAAAAATGAAAAAGGATGCTCCGGTTGGCGTATTTGATTCAGGCGTAGGCGGAATCAGTGTTCTCAGGGAACTTGTGAAAATTTTGCCAAATGAGGATTTTTTATATCTGGGGGATTCTGTCCATGCACCTTATGGGACAAAATCTCTGGAAGAAGTCAGAACGCTTACCATTTCACACATTGAAGAATTATTACATAACGGAGCAAAGGCGGTCGTGATTGCATGTAACACAGCCACTAGTGCAGCAGTGGCAGTTCTTAGAAACATGTATCCGGAAATCCCCATTGTGGGAATTGAACCAGCCATCAAACCGGCGGTACTTGCCAGACCAAATTCCAGAATTGTTGTGATGGCAACCCCCATGACCTTACAGCAGGAAAAATTTAAAACTCTTTTAAAGAAATATGAAAACCAGGCTGAAATTGTTTCACTGCCATGTCCGGGACTGATGGAATTTGTGGAACAGGGTGATTTAGAAAGTGAAGATCTCAAGATTTATTTGACAAATCTTTTAACGCCTGTTCTGGAAGAAAAGACAGATGCCATTGTGCTCGGATGTACGCATTACCCTTTTGCAAGACGTATGATTTCTAAAGTTGCCGGTCAGGACATTACCATTTATGACGGGGGGTCCGGCACTGCAAGGGAAATGAAACGAAGACTTACAGAAGCAGAACTTTTGAACCCAATGGAAAAAACGGGGCAGGTCACTTTCTTTAACAGTCTTGATACCAGAGAGGAACGGGAACTTTGTGAATTTTTATTGAAAGCAGAAATATGACAGGTATTTCTGCCGATATATATTATAGTAGGCATTTATACCCATGAGCAGAAACAAAAACAGGATTGTAATAATGCAAAGGAGGGCATGATTATGAGCATAGTAAATGGATATGGTTCTTACCGAAAGTATTCTTATGATACAACGGTAAAGGACAAGAAAACAAGGGAAACAGATGAAACAACCAGAACCAGATATGCAGACAGGGCAAAGGAAGCAGAAAAAAATTCCGGAATTGCCAGTGATGTAAAACTGAGTGAAAAAGCAAAAAAACTTTTGGATGAATTAAAAGACAAATACGGAAACATGGACTTTTTCGTGGCAGATTATTCTTCTGATGAAGAAGCGCAGTCTTATCTTTCCAGAGGGACAAAAGAATTTAGTGTATTGATTGACCCGGCCACTTTAGAAGAAATGGCTGCAAAATCAGAATCAAAAGAAAAATATCTCAGTATTTTAGATGATGCTGCCGGACAGCTTTCTGCCATGAAAGAAGAATTGTCTGAAGATGAAAAAAATTCTGTCAGCCGCATTGGAATTTCTATTGACAACAACGGCAAGGTTTCTTATTTTGCAGA
>CADBMP010000360.1 GCA_902795775.1 uncultured Lachnospiraceae bacterium
AAACGCACCTGAAGGGACTCGAACCCCCGCTAACATGGTTCCGGAAACCATTGCTCTATCCACTGAGCTACAGGTGCAGATTCATTGCTGAAAAATAATAAATTTTTGATAACTTTGATATTCTAACATAAATTTTCCGTTATGTAAAGGGGGTTGCAGAATATTTTTCATGTATTTGTGTCTGACGTATTCCACTTCACCAATATATTGTTTTTAAGAACCCGGACAAAATGATATCTGCCAAACGTCCATTTAAGAAAAACAGCAGACAGATATCATAAGTCCGGCTGATGAAAAACCTCTGTACTAGACGCAGATTTCCAATGCGTCCTTCTCCACATCATAAAGATATACATGGTCAGATAAAAATTCATCTTTCAGAACACATTCCCTGTTCACCTCACAGACAATGTTCTTCAATTCTTTTCCGCGAAATGGCTGCCCGGAGGAAAATGGAAGTGCCAGTACCTCATGGATACTGCTTGGCAAAATATAAAAATTTCCCTGAAACATATCTGAAACAACGTGCAGGGTATCATCATATAAAAGAACTGCTGCACCATTAATTCCTAATCCGGTCGTCAGAATCACTGGAGTCTCTTTTATATCTTCTGCAATTTCATTTTGAAAATAACGTTCCAGCTCCATATTTTTCTTCTTTCTGGAAAGGATTTCCAGAATCATCTGGTGCATATTATGGATTTTCAGAGGAAAAAGTTTCTTTGTATTTTCACATGCCAAACGCATCAGATGCTCCTGGTCTATATTCCACATTTTCATCAGATTATTTGTAATCCGGAAGGACCCCACCTTTTCCTCGCTCTGAAACACAAGCACATAAAACACGACTGCCATATCCAGAAAACAGACATGGGGCGTGGTTTTTAAAAGCTCCTCATTCTTTTCATATGAAATCAGGCGGCAGATAATGCGCTCCCTGCATTTTTCATAATCCATGTCAAGAGACATATCCTTTATCTGAATCTGCTCGGAATAATATCTCAGTGCAAGCTGTTCCACCAGCATCTCCATGGAAATACCTTCTTTATATTTTTCATACAATGCGTCCAGGGAAAAATTTGGAGAAACATTACTTTGTGAAGAATAAATGACAATTCCATCATATTTAACAGAATTGTTCTTTTCAATCGAATGAAATTCTATATGATATGAGTCATCTTCAAATTTTTTCTCTAAAATCCGTTTTAATTTTTCACAAAAATTTTTATACTCTTTTTCCATACTCCTCTCTTTCCGACGGCAAATGCTCTTTTCCGTCTGCTTTCCATATACCACAAATATCAACAGAAGCTTTAAAAGCCTCCAATTCTGCCAGCCAGACAAACATATGGAATGACTTAGTATTCAGATTTAAAAAACAATATATTAGTCTGCCCAAAAAGGAGATTCCCAAACCCAAAACGGATAATAACTTTTCCTGATATGTGCGTCCTATTTTCATTTTGGAATTTGCTGCAGGAATCCATGAAACGAGGAGAGAATTGCGAAACATGGTATATTTAGATTTCATCTTGATCAACAGATTTTATTCCAATGTGGAGAAAATGAAATAAAATAGATTATGTTTACCAAATTTTTTAGATTCAATCAAATTTTCCTTTTGGAATCTCCACCCTTATCATACCAAATGGCAGGCAAATATACAATTAGTAATGCTTTCCGTATTTTTTTCCATTATTATTTTATTTTTCAGTCAATCAGACTATTTTTTCCCATGTACATTATGCAATACTTACAGTCTGCTGTTTCGTTTCTGTGCAAATCATCCAAAAAATCAAGACGTTTTTCTTTTGAAAAAAGCCGTTCCCCTTAGAAAACACAACGGTTCATCAATTCCCAGTCTGGCACTGGGAATTCTTTTTGCGCCCCTGTGCATAAAAGAAGCCACATCCCCATAATAGCAGATATGACTTCTTTTCACAGGAACAGCATACAAATTCAAACTCATCCTTAACAACAGATGTTTCCGGACTGACATCAATCATAAAAAGTAAACGTATTCTTCCCCTTCTTCTTCGACTCATACATTGCCGCATCTGTCTTTTCAAACAGATTCTCCATATCAGTGGCATCTTTTCCATTTACAATTCCGGTACTTATGGAAACAGACGGAAGTCCGTCATCTTCTTTCGCAAGCTCTTCATTTATCTGCATAATCTTTGATTCAATCTTTTCACGCTGCATTCCGGTAGAATGGACCATAAAAATAACAAATTCATCTCCACCAATACGGCAGACGCAGTCGTCATCACGAAACACCCTTTTTAGTACCTGAACCAGTTTGACAAGGATCTTATCTCCCATCTCATGACCATAGTTATCATTGATACTCTTAAAGTTATCTACATCTAAAAGCATCATATATGTTGACTCCATATCAATATCCGATAACAGAATTTCATACCCTGCACGATTATATGCTCCCGTCAGTTCATCATGGGATGCCTTAAAATTCAAATACTCCAAACTCGTTCTGTGCTTTGAATACATCTTGTTATATGCCTGTGCAAGATATTTGAATTCTTTGGCTCCTGCTTCTAAAATCGGTCTGTCCTCTTTAATCCTGTCAACGGCTTTTAATACCGGCCGTATTCCAATGGCAGATGTCAGCCTGACCATAGCCAAAATGGAAATCACCTGAATCACTATGGCAACACGCACAAAAATAAGCTCACGATGAAGGACTGCCAGTTCCTCATTCTTTGTTCTTAACATCAGATAATCGACCTCTTCGATGCTTTCCTCCATATCTTTTCTTATGCTGTCTTTCCGGTTATAATATTCATCATTCAGAACCAGCTCCGTTGCACGCCTTATTTTATCCTTCGCTGTTAATGCGGCATCTTTCGGGTTCAGTTTTACATTCTTAAGAATATCAGGATAATCGCTATAACCCTTTGCTGCGATTACAAGACGCATTGCATAATATTCCTGGTCCATAAGTTTCATGGAATGCGCCATAGCTTCCTTAAGCTGTTTTAATGCAGCCGCTGTTTTCTGATCCACATCCATCCTTGCGATTGCATCTTCACGTCTGTTTGATTCAAATGCCTCTTCAAAATACTGCTCAAGAAAACGCCTGTCACCATTTATTGTAAATCTTTGCACCCTTTCGGTCAGATAGTCCGATGCATCCATCAATTCATGCGCAGCCTTTTGAAGTTCTGTATGTTCGTCCTCCGCATGTACAAGACGCATAAATGTACCCGTCAGCCGAAAGGAGGCAATAAGTACAGTTCCTGACCAGATAATCATAATGATAATCAGCCAGATATGAATTGCCCTAAGAGAAATTCCGTCTTTCAATCCTTTAATCATTTTTTTCTCCCTTATTATTTGTTTTACTGCCGAAAAGCACCAGCCAGCACTTTTGCGAAACAAACTTCTGGTATTGAGGTTATTAAAAACCGATATACTAGTACATCTTCAAAAGCTTTGCCCCATGCTCCGGCACAAAAATACTTTCCTTTCCGTCCAGCTCCACAGACTCCCCACTCCAGAGCTCCACGCCTTTTCTTTCCACAATCCCGTAATTTTCCACACGTTCCCATGGAATTTCCACCTCTCCGGCTTTTGACAGATTGAATACTGCCAGATAATATTTTTCCTCTGACGTATCCCTGGAACACCAGATGACGCGCTTCTCGTCCCGGTAAATCTGCCTTGCACCTTCGGAATGCTTTAAAAGCCCTAAGACCTCCCGGTTCGTCAAAAGGCTCTTCGTAAAATCATCAAGAAGCGTCAGCTCTGCCCCGATCATCATCGGAGAACGGAAGATGCACCAGAGCGTCATCATGGTCTTCTGCTCCTCCTTCGTGAAATTGCACTCCCAGCCCTTCCCGTCAAAGCCTTTGCCAAGCCTTCCAAGCGTCAGCATATCACAGTCCGGAAAGCAGCCTTCCCTCACATGGTCCTGCCAGAGCTCGCACCGGTAGAACATCGGCAGAAGAAGCTCCCATTTATCCCAGAAATCATCGGTAATACGCCACATATTCGCATACGTTTCATAATGCCATGCCTCCTCGACAAGTGCCGGTCCCGGAGACAGGCTGAGCACGATTTCCCTTCCTGACTTCATAATGGCTTCATGAAGCATCTCTATCTCTTTTTTGGCAGACGGCATATCCATCCGGCAGATATCATCACACTTGACAAAATCCACGCCCCACTCTGCATAGAGCGCAAAAATGGAATCGTAATATTCCTGTGCCCCCTCTGCCTCCGGGCGGATTCCATACATATCCGGATTCCACTGGCAGATATTGGAGGGATCCGCAATGTCATTTGCCCGCATTTTGCTCCCTAAAATGGCAGTATGCGCATGTGCCGCATTTCTTGGAATTCCGCGCATGATGTGGATGCCAAATTTCAGTCCCAGATCATGCACATAATCTGCCAGAGGTTGACCCCCCCTTCCGCCCTTTGCCGATGGAAATTTCTGCTCACACGGAAGAAGCCTGGAATATTCATCCATCTCCACCTTCCAGAATGGAATATACTGATATTTCTCCCTCTGACTTCCGGTGTCGTAGCTGTACCATTCGATATCCACCACCACATACTCCCAGCCGTATTCCTTCAGATTCTCTGCCATATACGCAACATTCGCCTTTACCTGCTCCTCTGTCACAGAGGTATCGTAATAATCATAGCTGTTCCACCCCATAGGCGGCGTGACAGCAAATTTATTTTTATCCTTCATAATCTCCTCCCAAAAACTGGAACCTGAACGTATTCCCCCGGCTATATCTGTCCGCTGACATACCAATGAATAAATTCTGCCAAAAAATCACGAAGTCTGCCTGCTCCTACCATCTTGTATAAATTCCAATCAGGTTCTTAGGCCTGCTCATTGTCGTATTCCAGTGCACGATGCCCTCATTCGCCTCTGCAACCGTAAATTCATCTCCGGAAACCTCCAGCACGATGGCATACAGCTTCGTTCCTCCAAACACCTCACTATAAACAAAGATATCCCCAATCTTCACCGGATACGTCTTTAATCCAAAACTGACACACTCAAAATCGATTCCCTTATTCAGCGCATTCTCACTTTGAAATCCTGCATCCATCAGCTGTGCACAAAATGCGCCGCTCCCACTCATATAAGAAAAATGCGTTCCATAATACCATTTGTACTCCCCCGCAGGATATTCCATCCCCTCTGGATAGGAGGATTTCATTTCCAGCATCCGGTTCAGCACCTCTATTTCTTTAGGATCCGGTGCCTCAGCCGGTTCCGGTGTCACCGTCACATCCCAGACAGCATAAAATGTCAGATTGGAACTGATATTTTTTATCTTTTGTCCAGGCTGATAAATGGTATCATCTCCAGAAAGCGACCACCCTGAAAATGTATGTCCCTCCCAGGATGGTTTTACTGATGTAATGGTAAGTGTACCGCCATAAGGAACCGTTGTGCCTGAAACCACGCCCCGAATCCCCGGATGCTTCTGCACTCCTGTTTCGTATTGGATAATATAACCCGGGTCACGCACAAAACGCGCCTTGATCGTCATATCCTTATCCACATTTACTACCGCTCCCGGAGCCTTTCGATAATCATTCTGATAAATCCAGGAATCAAATGAATAGCCATCACAATGCGGTGCCGAAGGCAGGGTCAGCTTATGTTCTCCGCTTTTTGATACCTTTACCACCAATGGATCCGGCATACCCATAACAGGCGCATCGCTGCCCAGATTGTGCGTATAGGTCACTGTATAATAATCTGCATCCGGCACTTCCGTTTCTGCCGGTGCTGCTGTT